>JAOAIT010000014.1 GCA_026414565.1 Verrucomicrobiia bacterium | reverse complement strand
TGAGGCGGATGCAGGCGACGGCGGTGGTGCCGCTGCCGAGGAAGGGGTCGAGGACGAGGTCGCCGGGGTGGGTGGAGGCGAGGAGGCAGCGTTCGACGAGGGCGAGGGGTTTTTGGGTGGGGTGTTTGCCGAAGGATTTTTCGCGGTGGGCGGGAGCGGGGAGGGTCCAGACGGTTTTCATTTGTTTGCCGCCGTTGAGCTGGCGCATGAGGGAGTAGTTGAAGGTGTGCTTGCTGCGGTCGTTTTTGGCGGCCCAGAGGACGGTTTCGGTGGAGTGGGTGAAGTAGCGGCAGGAGAGGTTGGGGGGCGGGTTGGGTTTTTCCCAGGTGATGTCGTTGAGGATTTTGAAGCCGAGCTGCTGCATGGCGAAGCCGATGGAGAAGATGACGTGGAGGGTGCCGGTGACCCAGAGGGTGCCGTTGGGTTTAAGGACGCGCTGGCAGCGGCGGAGCCATTCGAGGTTGAACTCGTGGTTGAGTTCCGGGCCGCGGGACTTGTCCCAGTCGCCCTTGTCCACCCTGACCATGCGTCCGGCGTGGCAGGTGATGCCGCCGTTGGAAAGGAAGTAGGGAGGGTCGGCAAAGATGCAATCGAAGCGTCCGTCGGGGTATTTGGCGGCGATGGCGTCGAGGAGTTCGAGGCAGTTGCCGTGATAGAGCCAAAGGTTATGGGATTCATCGCGGAATTTGAGGCAGGGCGGTGAAGGGATGTCCTGGGGGATGGGGGGTGGGGCTGGGGTTGGGGTGACGGAGTAGATGACGCCGTCATCGCGGATTTCAAAGGGCTGGGTGGGGCACGGGCGGCCGATTTCCTCGGGCAGGGCGGCGGGCGGGGTCGGCGGGGCCGGCGGGGTTGCGGGGCGAGGCTGGCGTTTTTTGGTCCGTGGTTTTTTATGCGTCACGGACGAGATCAATTGATCATGATCGGAGTGGGGATCAAGGAAAATCCCGGCGCGGGCGGAGGGGGATGGGGGGAGGCGCCGCGGAGGGGAAAGCCCCTTTGATGGGCGGGGCTGGTGGAGGCCGGGGAGGGATCAGCGGAGGTAGTCGAGGAGGGACTGGCGGAGGATGAGGCCGCCGGTTTGGAGGGCGGCCTGGTAGGCGGTCTGGGTGGTGTTGAGGCGGACGAGGGTTTGGGCCAGGTCGGCATCGGCCTCCTGGGAGACGAGTTTTTCGATGCCGTCGAGGCGGGAGCGGGCGAGGTTTTGGGCGGTGTCGAGGCGCGCCTGGAAGACGCCGTTGGCGGCGAGGTGGTAGATGAAATTTTCCTCGTCGGCCTTGAGGTGGGGGAGGTCGGAGGCGCGGATGCTCTCGCTGTCGGCGGCTTTGAGGTGGTCGCGGAGGGCGAGGAGGTGGGCGAAGAAATCGGCGCCGGTGCGGGAGTCGGCGAGGAGGCCGCGCGGGCCGGCGCCGGAGGAGTTGGCGCCGGGGGTGGCGGCGGGGAGGGCGAGGCCCTCGGCGATTTCGACATGGCGGGTATCGGTGTTGCCCTGATAGGTGACGCTGAGGACGTTGCCCTGGGGATCGTATTGGGCTTGGAAGGGGGCGGTCTGGGAGCGGGTGCCGGCGAGGAGGAAGTCGTCGCGGTGGCGGGTGTTGGCCAACTGGACGGCCTGTTTGATGAGTTCGTCGAGTTCGGCGGCGTAGGCCTGCATTTCCTCGCGGGAGCGGACGCCGCCGGCGAGGACGGCGATTTCGCCGGCGCGGTCACTGATGCGCTTGAGTCCCTGGAGGACGGTAAAGGAGATCTGGGCGCCCTCTTTGAGGGTGCTGATGTTGCGCTGGTATTGGGCGAGGGAGCGGCCTTCCTGCTGGAGGTCGAGGACGCGGCCGAGGCCATCGGGGTCGTCGGAGGGGTTGCGGATGCGCTGGCCGGTGGCGGCCTGGGATTGGAGGAGGTTCTGGCGCTGGGACAGGCGGCCGAGGTGGACGACGAGGTCGTTGGCGAAGGTGTTGGCGGTGACGCGCATAGGTCAGCTTCCGTGCTTAACGTTTCATGGTGATGACGGTATCCAGCATTTCGTCAATGGCGGAGACCAGGCGGGCGGAGGCCTGGAAGGCCTTCTGGAATTTCACCATTTCGGTCATTTCTTCATCGAGGGAGACGCCGCTGACGGCATCGCGCTGGCGGCGCAACATTTGCTCGACGGCCTCCTGGTTTTTGACCTGACGGGAGGCCTGGGCGACGGACTCGCCGAGGCTGGTAACGGTCTGGTGGTAAAACTGTTGGAAGGCCTGGTTGCCGAGGGCGGCTTGGGGGGCGGTGGCGAGGCGGGCGAGGGCCAGGGCGATCTGGTTGTCGCCGGCGGCACCGGGCACGGCGGCGGCCTGGAAGCGGGCGGGGTTTTCCACGAGGGCGTCATGGACGCGGAGGGTGGCGGCGTCGGTGCCGGAGAAGAAGGGGAGGCCGGTGTTGCCCTGCAAGTCGTAGCCGTTGACGTGGACGGAGTTCACGGCAGTGGCGAGGGCGGCGGCGAGGCGGTTGAGGCGGTCCAGGGTGTCGGCGAGGGGGCCGTCGCGGGTTTCCACGAGGCCGGCGAGGGAGCCGCTGGTGAGGGAGAGGGGCTGGCCGTCGGAGGTGCGGAGCAGCAGGCGGCCGGAGGCGGCTTCGTAGGTTTGGAGCTGGAGGGTTTGCTGCTGGCCGTCCACGAGCATGAGGCCGTTGACGGAGACATTGATCTGGCCGGTTTCGTCTTCGACGGCTTCGAGGTTGAGATATTTGCCCAGCTCTTCGAGTTTTTCCTGGCGGAGGTCGCGCAGGTCATTGGCGGGGCCGCGGGCGGAAAGTTCGGTGCGGGCGATTTGGTGGTTGAGGGCGGCGATTTCGGCGGTGAGGCGGTTGACGGCGGCGGCTTCGTCCTGCAACTGGGAGTTGATGGTGGATTGGAGGGAGGCGAAGCGGGCGGCGAGGCGGTTGAATTGTCCGGCGAGGGTTTGGGCCTTTTGGATGAGGACCTGGCGTTCTTCGAGGCTGGCGGGCTGGGTGGCGACGCTCTGGAAGGCATTGAAGAGGTCGCTCAGGTTTTCGGCGAGGCCGAGCTGGCCGCTGACGGTGGTGGTGCCGGCGGCGCTGAGGCTGTCGGTCTGGCGGTCGAGGGTCTGGCCGAGGGAAGTTTCGGCCTGTTCGAGCAGTTGTTGCTGGGTCTGCCAGAAGGCGGAGAGGCCGGCTTCGCCGATGAGCTGGCGGTCGAGGAGGGCGTTGCGGAGCTGGGTGATGGCGACGGCCTGGGCGCCGGTGCCCTGGGGGCCGAGGGGGGTGGGGATGGTGGTGCTGGTCTGGAAGCGGACCCGCTGGCGGGCGTAGGCGGGGTTGTTGACGTTGGCGAGGTTGTGGCCAGTGACTTCGATGCCGGTCAACTGGTTTTGCAGTGACCGGGCGCCCATGTCCAAAGTGCCAAACAGACCCAGCATAAGTCAGATCAAGGTCAGCCTACAGCTTCGTAGAGAGAGGTGCCGGGGAGGCCGGCACCGACGCGACCGCTCTGGTCATAGACCGGGGCGGAGCCGGAGGGGAGGAGGGACTCGATGAACTTGCGCATCAGCTCGACGGTGCGGGCGAGGAGCAGGTGGTTTTGCCGGGCGCGCTGCTGCACGCGCACGAGGAGCCGGTTGTTTTCATCCAGCAAAGCCTGGACGAGGAGGCGGTATTCCTCCGGGAGGCGCGGGAGGAGGTCGGTGAGGGAGGTGTCGTCGTGGAGGCCGAGGGCGCGGGCGAGCTGGCGGCGGCAGAGGTCGCGGTGATCGCGGGCCTGGCGGACGAGGCCGCTCTGGTGGTTAATGGCGGCGGCAAGGCGCAGGGTTTCGTCGGCCTCGCGGGCCATGACTTGTTGTTGCTGCTGGTCCAGCAGGGCGAGCAACTCGCCATACTGGGTCAGCTCGGCGCGCAGGGCGGTGATTAGTGCTTCAAGGTGCTCCCTCATGTGACGTGGGCCGGCGGAGAGCCGGGGTGGATGGGGTCTGCCATTGTTCGCAAAGGGCGCGGGCCAGCCCGAGGCCGTCACCCTGGGTGACGGCATCGGCGAGTTGGGCCGTGAGCTGGTCGCGGTAAATGGCGGACGCGGTGGAATCTTTGACCAGGGTGCTGCGGAAGAGAGGTTTTTGGGCCTCGTTGAGGATCTGCCGCACCAACATGGCTTCAAATTGACGGGCCGCTTCGGCGCGCCGTGCGGGGTCATCGGGCTGGGGACGGCGGGCCAGCTCCTCCAATGGGGTGGCGGGGGGGGCGGGGGGGCGGAGGGGTGGGATGGGGGAAAGCATGGTTCAGCGGATGATGAGTTCGGCCTGCAAGGCGCCAGCCTGTTTCATGGCCTGAAAGATGGCCATCATGTCGCGTGGGGTGACGCCGAGGGCGTTGAGGCTGGCGGCGACTTTTTCGATGGTGGGCATTTCGGGCAAAGTGACGAGGCTGGATTTGGTTTCGGAGACGGTGGTTTCGGTGCGTGGCAGGACGACGGTGGAGCCGCCGCTCAAGGGGCCGGGCTGGGAGGCCTCGGGGGAGGAGGCGATGGTGATGGTGAGGTTGCCGTGGGAGATGGCGCAGGCGGAGATTTGGACGCGGGCATTGGCGACGATGGTGCCGGTGCGCTCGTTGATGACGATGCGGGCGGGGACGTCGGGGGCGACTTCGAGGGCCTCGAGGCGGGCGAGGAAGTCCACGGGGGTTTTTTCCACGCCGGGGGGTAGTTTGACGCGGACGGAGGTGGCGTCGAGCGGGGTGGCGCTGTTGGGGTATTTTTGATTGATGGCGGCGGCGAGGCGGGCGGAGGAGGTGAAATCGGGCTGGCGGAGGAGCAATTCGACGCATTGGTCGTGGACGATGGTGGCGGGGATTTCCTTTTCGACGAGGGCGCCGCCGATGATCTGGCCGACGGTGGGATGATTTTTCTGGACGCTGGCGCCGCCGGGGCCGCCGGTACCGCCGACGAAGCCGCCGATGGAGATGGCGCCCTGGGCGACGGCATAGACGCGGCCATCGGCGCCGAGGAGGGGGGTTTGGAGGAGGACGCCGCCCTGGATGGTTTTGGCATCGCCCATGGAGGAGACGAGGACATCGAGGCGCATGCCGGGTTTGGCGAAGGGGGGGATGTCGGCCGTGACGAGGACGACGGCGACGTTTTTGGAGGACAAGGTGGAGGGGGGCACCTGGACGCCGAAGCGCTGGAGCATGTTGGCGACGGTTTGGAGGGTGTAGGTGGGGTTTTTATCGCCGTCATTGGCGACGCCGGTGACGAGGCCGTAGCCGACGAGCTGGTTTTCGCGGGCGCCGGCGACCATGACGAGGTCTTTGACGCGGACGCCGGCGGCGGAGGCCGGAAGGGCGAAGATGAGCAGCAGGGCGGCGAGCGCGCGCATGGTCCAAAATCCCGTGAGGAGCGTGTGATTCATGGGCGGGGTGCGCGGGGGGTTAGAAGGGACTGATTTTGTCCCAGACGCGGGTGAACCAGCCTTTCTTTTGGGTGTTGGAGACGGAGCCTTTGGAAAGGATGGTGATTTGGGCGTCGGCGACTTGATAACTGAAGACGGTGTTGTTGGCGGTGACGTCTTCGGCGCGGATGACGCCGCGGAGGACGACGTCCTGGACTTCGCCGGAGAAGGAGGTTTGGCGGCGACCTTCGACGACGAGGTTTTTATTGGGGAGGACATCCACGACGCGGACGGCGATGCGGGCGGTGATTTTTTCGCTGTTGTTGATCTGGCCGCCGCCTTCGAAGTCGTTTTTGGCGCTGAATTTGAGGGCGGGGTATTGTCCGCCCTTGGTCAGGAGGCCGGAGGCGGCGGGGCCGTAGAGGAATTGTTGGATGCTGGCGTCCACGCCGCTTTTTTTGGCGGTTTTGGTGGTGGCCTCCTTGGAGGCGGCGTTATTTTCCTGGACGACGATGGTGAGGATGTCGCCGACGGCGGAGGCGCGTTTGTCAGCGAACATGCTGCGGGAGGAATCTTCGTCCCAAAGGGAATCGGCGCCAGCGGTGAGGGCGCTGCAGAGGGTGAAGGCGGCGGCGAGGGCGGCGAGTCTAGAGGACAATGAGGACGGTTTGTTCATCTTGGACCTTTCCGCGCAATTCGCGCTTGCTTTGGGGGTTGCGGACACGGATCCACTGGCCGGGGGCGCCGTCCTCCAAGACCTCGACCTTGAGGGCGATGGAGAGGGCGCCGTCCTGGACCAGGCCGCGGACCAACTGGCCGCGGGACAAAATGGGCTTGAGGCGGAGGGCGCGGCGGGTGAGCGGGACGCCGGCCGGGAGATTTTCAGTGATTTCCAGGGCTTCCGGTTCGGCGGGGAGGGCGTCGAGGACGTCGCGGAGGGCCAGGACGTCGCGGCGCTCGAGGGAGAGGGCCTGGCGCTCGAGGGGCTGGCCGCGTTTGAGCGGGGCGGTGGTGACATAGATTTCCTTCCAGACGCGCGCCTGGACGGCGGCCTGCCAGGCGCCAAAGAGTTCGGTGTCGCCGCGCAATTCGAAGCGGAGGAGGAAGGAGGCGGAGGGGCCGGTGGCGGGCAGCTCGATGAGCTTCAAGGAGAAGGGTTCATCGGGGACCTGGACGGGGACGGGGAGGCGCAGGACTTTGAGTTCCAGGTGTTCGGGGGGGCATTGAAACTCGCGGCTGAGAGGCTCACGCAGGAGGGCGGCGATTTCAGTTTCCGGCAGGGGGCGGGTACGGCGGGAGATCAGGACTGAGGGCGCGCCGGAGAAGGTGGCGGCGGCGAAATCGGGGGCGTTGGTTTGCAAAAGGGCGACGAGGTCGGCGCGGCTGAGGCGGCAGGGTTTGCCGGGGGCGGGCGCCGGGAGCAGCCAGAGGTTGGTGGGGACGAGGCCGGCGGGGGCGGCGAGCAACTGATGGAGATGGACGCCAGCGCGGTCCACGGTGACGGCGGGGAGGAGGGAAAAGTTGGGGGGCTCGCCACCCTGGAGGGAGAAGGCGGCCAGCCCCCCAACGAGGAGGGCGCGGAGGAGCAACTGTGGGAGAGCCCCGTCCGGCCGGGCAGCGCCGCGAATCGCTGACTGGCCGGCTTGCCGGTAGAAAATCATGTGGCTGCGAGCGGGCATGCGTTAACGGCGGAGGTTGTTGCTGATTTGCATCATTTCGTCGGCCGCCTGGACGGCGCGGGCGTTGATTTCGTAGGCGCGCTGGGCGAGGATGAGGTTGACCATTTCCTCGACGACTTTGACGTTGGACATTTCCAGGTAGCCCTGGGCGAGGGAGCCGAAGCCATTTTCGCCGGGGTTGCCGAGTTCTGGGGTGCCGCTGGCCTGGGTTTCGCGGTAGAGGTTGCGGCCGATGCTTTCGAGGCCGGCGGGATTGGCGAAGCGGACGAGCTGGACGCGGAAGGTCTGGGTGCCGTTGGCGCCGGTGAGGGAGACTTCGCCGTTGGCGGAGATGCTGATGCCGGTGGTGCCGGTGGGGATGGGCTGAAAGCCGCCGAGGACGACCAGGCCGTCGCTGGTGGTGACGCGGCCATCGGGGCCGGTTTTGAAGGCGCCGTCGCGGGTGTAGGCGCGGGTGCCGTCGGGCATTTGGATTTCGAAGAAGCCATCGCCCTGGATGGCGACATCGAGGCGCTCGCCGGTCTGGGTGAGTTCGCCATTGGTAAAGATTTTGGAGGTGGCGACGGCGCGGGCGCCGTGGCCGACCTGGAGGCCGGTGGGGAGCATGTTGCCGCCGCCGGTTTCGCTGCCGGGGGCGCGGGAGGTTTGGTAGAGCAGATCCTGGAATTCGACCTTGCTTTTTTTGAAGCCGGTGGTGTTGACGTTGGCCAGGTTGTTGGCAATCACATCGAGATTTAACTGCTGGGATTGCATCCCGGAGGCCGATGAATACAAGGCACGCAACATAAGCCGTTATTACTCAAGCATTGCCGGAGAGTTCAGCAATGGTGCGGCCCATGCGTTCATCCTGGAGCTGGATGACGCGCTGGGCGGTTTCAAACTGGCGCATGGCCACGATGAGGTTGGCCATTTCCAGGGTGGGGGAAATGTTGGAGGCCTCGACGAAGCCCTGGCAGACGGAGGAGGCGGCGGCGGGCCGGGCTTTGAGCTGGGGATGCTGGGCGGTGTAGAGGCCGGGGCCTGCGGGCGTGAGGAGATGGGGTTGATCGAACTCGACGACTTTCAATTTGCCGCGGAGGACACCGCCCTGGCTGATTTCGCCGGAGGCGCTGATGGTGATGGGTTCGGCGGCGTTGGCATCGAGCTGGATGGGGCCGGTATCGCTCAACACGGGGAGGCCGCCTTTGGTGACGAGCTGGCCCTGGGGGGTGAGGCGGAATTCGCCGTTGCGGGTGTAGGCGGAGGCGCCATTGGGCAGTTGCAACTCAAAAAAGCCCGGGCCGTCAATGGCGAGGTCGGTCTGAAGGCCGGTGCGGCGGAGCTCCCCCTGCTGGAGGTTGACGGTGGAGGTGGCATGGGGGAGGAGGAAGAGCGGAGCGGGCTGGTTGCCCGGGAGCATGAGACCGGCCTGGACGGCCTCGGTGCTCAGCTCGCGCTTTTTGTAACCGGTGACCGGCGCGCCGGCCAGGTTCTCTGCGATCAAGTCCTGCCAGCGGCTGGCGGCATTCATGGCGGCAGAGGCCTGGTACAAACTGACATTCATACTGAGCGAGCAGCAAGCACGCCTTGTGCCACAGGCTGGAGGCGGCCAAAAGGCGGTGGAATGGGCTGGCGTGGGGCGTGAGGCGGAAAAAGCTGCCGTGAACGGCGGTTCAATTTTGCCGAGAACGGGGCAAGCGGGAGAGGAGGGCAGCGGAAGCGAAGGGGAGCAAGCAGCGCGGGCCGGCGGAGCCAGCGGCGGTGAATCAGGAGGCTGTGGGGTAGCGGCAATCGAGCTCGAGGATCTGGCCGCAGGCGCAGGTGATGCGGATGCGGGTGATGGTGCGTCCGTTGCGCTCGAGTTCGAGCTTGGGGCCGGCGGCGGGGGAGGAGCAGGTGGGAGCGGGCAGGAGACTGGCGACGGGTTGGAAGGGGGCGTCGGCCGCGTTTTTGATTACGTGGGCGCGGAAGACGGTGGATTTCTCGGCCTCGGCCTGGGTGCCGAGGGTGAGCGGGATGAATGAGCCGGGGGCAGCCATGCGTGGAGGTGATTGTTTATTTGCTGACCTTGAGCATGACGCTGACGCGGCGGTTGACTTCGTCTTCGGGCGGCATGCCCGGCATGGGGACGGTGTCGGCGTACCCGGCGACTTTTTTGATCTGGTCGGCGGAGACGCCGTGTTTGACAAGCTCGCGGCGGGCGGTGTTGGCGCGGCCGCTGGTAAGCTCCCAAGGGTCTGGGGCGTTGGGGGGCGGGGAGAGGACTTTTTCGGTGTGCCCCTCAAGCTCGACAAGGAAGCTGCGATAGCGGGCGATCTGCCAGGCGAGGGTGCTGAAGACCCAGGCGCCGTAAGGGGTGAATTGATCGGAATTAGGCTCGAAGACGGGCTTGCGGGCACGGTCGAAGACGCTGATGCGGAGGCCCTCGGGGGTCAGTTCCATGCGGACGGTCTGTTCTTCTTCCGGTTCCTGGGTGTTGAGGGCCTTGAGCAAATCTTCATTGAGGCGGCGGAGCATGTTCAGCTCGACGGCGGAGGCGGCGTCGAATTTGCCGCTTTCGGCTTTGACGGAGTGGTATTCCTTGTTGGGGATGATGCCGGTGGATTCCTTGGTGACGGACATGAAGGGGTTGCGGAAGCTGCGGGCGATGGCCTCCTTGATTTTCTGGTCCTGGGAGCTGAGCCAGAGGACCAGAAACAAGGCCATCATGGCGGTGACAAAATCGGCGTACGCCACTTTCCAGGCGCCGCCGTGAGAGCCATGTTTGCGAGCCATGGTTTATCCTTTGGCCTGGCCCACGCCTTTGAGCATTTGCTCGAGCTCTTCGGCGGTGGGTTTGACGTCACTGCTCAGGCCGCGGCGGGCCATTTCGACGGCCATGATGGGGGCCATGCCGCTGGAGAACCCCACCACGGCGGCGGCGATGCAGCGGAGGTAGGCCGCCTTGGCCTGGCCATTAAATTCGAGATTGACCGCCAGGGGGTTGAGGAAGCCGTAGCTCAACAAGATGCCGAGGAAGGTGCCGACGAGGGCGGCGGCGACTTTGTGGCCGATTTCCTCGATGGGGCCGGAGATGGCGGCCATAGTGATGACGATGCCGAGGACGGCGGCGACGATGCCGAAGCCGGGCATGGCGTCGGCGGTTTTGCTGAGGACGCTGACGGGGGCATGGTGTTCGTCCTCCATGCTTTCAAGCTCGATGTCCATCAACATTTTGAGCTGATCGGGTTTGATTTTGCCATCGATGACGGGGCGGAGGGCGCTGCAGAGGAATTCGAGGGCCTCGGCATTGTTCACGAAGCTGGGGTATTTGGAGAAGATGCTGCTGGACTGGGGATTGAGGACGTGTTCTTCGAGGGCGATCATGCCGTTGCGGCGGGCGAGGAGGAACAGCTCGTAGAGGGCTTTGAGCAAATCCTCGTAGGCGGCCTTGGTGTAGGGGGTGCCTTTGAGGGCGGCAAGGATTTGATGGATCATGTCCTTGAGCACTTTGACGGGGGACATGACGACGAGGGCGCCGAGGGCGGCGCCGCCGATGATGATCAGCTCGGAGATGTGCATAAGGTTGCCGATGTGGCCGCCGGCCATGACATAGCCGCCGAGCACGGAGATGATCACCACGATGCTGCCGATGATAACTACCATGGAAGTGTCCTCATCCTTCAGGAATGGCTTCCCGTTTGATTAAAAAAGACTTGATGGCCAGGATGGCCTGGGCGTGGATCTGGCAGATGCGGGACTCGGTGAGGCCGAAGACCTCGGCAATTTCCCGCAGCCGCATGTCTTCAAAGTAATAAAGGGCGAGCACTTTGCGCTGCATTTCGGGCAACTGCTCCAGGCGCTCGGCGATGAGGGCGGCCAGCTCGCGGCGGGCGGCCTTTTGGGCGGGGGTTTCCTGCTGGGTGTCGGCGACAGTTTCGTAGGCCGGGGGGCTGTCGTTTTCGTCGAGGATGCCGGTGGAATCGAGGCTGACGAAGGCGGCGGGGCGGACTTCGTCGAGCCAGTGTTCGTATTCGCGGGCGGACAGGCCGAGGGCGCGGGCGACTTCGGCCTCGGTGGGGAGGCGTCCCAATTTTTGCTCAAGCTCCTGCATGGCGGCCTGGATTTTGCGGGCTTTGGCATGGACGGAGCGGGGAATCCAGTCCATTTTGCGGAGTTCATCCAGGACGGCGCCGCGGATGCGGAGGCGGGCGTAGGTTTCGAAAGAGGCGTTGGCGTTGGGGTCGTAGTTGCGGACGGCGTTTAACAAGCCGACGAGGCCGGCGCTGTAGAGGTCGTCCAGTTCCACGTGGGGCGGCAGGGTCATGGCGACACGGCCGACGACGGTTTTGACCCAGGGGAGGTATTGGTGAATCAGGGCTTCTTCGGCCTCGGCGGAGGAGCGATCGCGGTGGTAGCGCTTCCACAACTCGGCCACCTTCACCTGCGTGGCCGCGGGGGACACGGGCTGGTCACAGGTGGAGTCTGTTGGGGTGCTTTTCATGCTGGCTTAGGCTTTTTTGGTGGTCTCAGTTGGCCGGTTTTTTTCGGCTTCCGCCGCCGCAGCGCGAGCTGCCTGGTCCTGCTGGGCCTGGCGGAGACTTTTGACCCAGACGCGCCCCCACCAGCGCATGAGCACTCCCCCCAAGAGGGCGGCGGCGGCCGCGCGCCAGAGCGCCTCGGGCCCCGCACTGGATTCGGCCAGGCCGAACCCGATGCCGATCCCGAATCCGATAATTCCACCGAGTAGCATCATGAGCTTCATTACCAGTCAGCGACGGTCTGCATAGCAGAAGCCTTGCCAGCCGCCACCGGGGCGGGAGGGGGGTCGAAAAGGGCGGAATCTGCCCACAAAATGGGGGGGCCCAGAGCCGCCGGGGTGGCGGGGGAGAAATCACCGGGAATATTTTGCCCGCCGGCCAGAAAGCGGACTGAGCAATTTGTGCCGCACAAGAGATTCCAGAGCCTGCCGAGGGCGGGTTGTTCATCAATGTGGGTGACGAGGATGCCGGCCAGCGGGAGGGCGGCGAAGGCCCGGGCCTGCTGCAAGAGGAGTGAGGTGTCGTAGGCGGCGGAGAGGACCAAGTGCCATTGCACGGGGCCGCAAGCGGCGAACCGTTGCTGCAGGGCCTCCAAGGCGGCGGTGTTTTGCCAGGGGATGCCGGGGAGGTCCACAAATTGCCAGGTGGCGGAGGCGGATGGGTTGGGCGGGGGGGTGTGGCCACCCAGGCGCGCCACGGGGACGCCGAGCAGCTCGGCATGCAGGCGGAGGGTTTCGGAGAGATTGGGGCGCTCGCCATCGGCGCACCAGACGCGGGCGGATTGATTTTCGCGGAGGACGAGGCGGGCGAGCCATTTGCAGAGGGCGGTGGTTTTGCCGACGCCGGGCGGCCCCACGAGGAGGTGGAGGGCGTGCGGCTGCAACGGCGGGGGCACGCGCCATTGCTGTTGGAGGAGCGATTGGACCAGGGCCAGCATCTGGCGGCGGTTCATGGCGGCGGGGGCGGCGCCGGCGGCGGAGAGCGCCAGAGAGCGGGCAAACTGGGGGAGCAGTCCGAGGCGGCGCAGGAAATCGGTGAGTTCGCCGGGTTCAACGGGGCCGTCGTCCTCCGGGGGGGTGGAAGGAGCGGCGGCGGGGGTGAAGGGGGGCTGGCGTTCGACGATGGCCCGGAGGCCGGCCAGCTCGCGTTTTAATTCCTCCAGAGCTTCGCGGGTGGCCTGGGCTGGTTCGGGTTCCGGGAGGGCGGCGACGACTTCGATGGCTGTGCGTCCGAGCCAACCGGCCCAGCCGGAAGGCCGCACTTTGCGCACTTGCAGGACGACGGCCTGGGGACCGAGGGTGTTGCGGATCTGGGCCACGGCCTCCTGGGCATTGCGGGCTTGGAAAGTGCGGGTTTGCATGGGGCATCAACCTTCCAACGCGCCGATGAGGGCCGCGCTTTGCACTTCGACGCGCGGCGGGATTTCGGTGTAGGCCAGGAGCACGACATCCGGGAAAGTGGGGGCCAGGAAACGGCGCAAGGGGAGGCGGATTTGGGGGGCGCAAACCACGACGGGGGCCTGGCCGTCGGCGAGCAGGCGCTGGATTTGACGGGAGAGGGCCTCCACGAGATGACGGGCGAGGCGCGGCTCGAGGGCGAGGGAGACCTCGGTGGGGGAGGAGCGCAGGCCGAGGGCGATTTGCTGCTCGAGCTTGGGGTCGAGAGCGATGACGCGCAGGATGCCCTGTTCGTTGAGGTAAGGCCGGACGATTTGAGCGGCCAGGGCGCGGCGGGCGGCCTCGCTGAGGTCATCGGGGTTTTTGGTGACGAGGGCGTGATCGGCCACTTTTTCGAGGATGCCGGCGAGATTGCGGATGGAAACGCCCTCGGCGAGGAGATTTTGCAAGACGCGCTGCACCTGGCCGATGGACAGGAGGTTGGGGACGAGTTCGTTGACCACGGCGGGGTGGGTTTGCTTGAGGTGGTCGAGGAGGGCCTGGGTGTCCTGGCGGCTCAAGATTTCGTGGGCATGGCGGCGGATGGTTTCGGACAAGTGGGTGACCAGGACGGAGGCGGCGTCCACGACGGTGTAGCCGTGGATTTCGGCGGTGCGGCGCTCGGCCTCGGTGACCCAGGTGGCAGGGAGCTGGAAGACGGGCTCGACGGTGGGGATGCCCTTGAGCTGGGTTTTGCTGCGGGTGGCGTTCATGGCGAGCCAATGGCCGGGCATGAGTTCACCGCGGGCGACCTGGTTGCCCTTGAGCAGGAAGCGGTATTCATTGGCGCCGAGTTGCAGATTGTCGCGGAGGCGGATGGGGGGAATGACGACGCCCATTTCGGCGGCGAAATTGCGGCGGACGCCGGTCACGCGCTCGAGGAGGTCGCCGCCCTTGCGGGAGTCGGCCAGCGCCACGAGGCCGTAGCCGAGTTCGATTTGCAAGGCATCCAAGACGAGGAGCTCTTCGAGTTTTTCGCCGGTGGGTTTGGCGGGGTCGGAGGTGGCGTCGGCGGATTTGGGGGATTTGGCGGGGGCGGATCTGCCGCCGGCGAGATTAGCGGCGGGGGCGGCGGCTTCCATATTAATGTTGTGGCGCCGCAGGAGCTGACCGGCGCCATAGGCGAGGCCGGCCATGAAGAGGAAGGGGAGCATGGGGAGGCCGGGGATGAGGGCCATGATGAGCAACATGACGGCCAGGAGGTTCATCACGCGGGGGTAAAAGAGGAGCTGGCGGCCCAGCTCGCGGGCGAGGTTGTCCTTGGCGGCGGCGCGGGTGATGAGGATGCCGGCGGCGGTGGAGGTGATGAGGGCCGGGATTTGGGAGACAAGGCCATCGCCGATGGACAGGAGGGTGAAACGCTGGAGGGACTCGGTGACGGTCATGCCCTTCTGGATGATGCCGATGGCGAAGCCGCCGATGATGTTGATGAGGGTGATGAGGACGGCGGCGATGGCATCGCCGCGGACGAATTTGCTGGCGCCGTCCATGGCGCCGTAGAAATCGGCCTCCTCCTCGACTTTGCGGCGGCGTTCGCGGGCTTCGGCTTCGGAGATGATGCCGGCGTTGAGTTCGGCATCAATGGACATCTGCTTGCCGGGCATGGCATCGAGGGTGAAGCGGGCGGCGACCTCGGCGATGCGGCCGGCGCCCTTGGTGATGACGACAAAATTGATGAGGACGAGGATGAGGAAGACCACCATGCCGACGACATAATTGCCGCGGACGACGAAGTTGCCGAAGGCCTCAATGATATGGCCGGCGTAGCCATCGAGCAGGATGAGGCGGGTGGAGGCGACATTGAGGGCGAGGCGGAAGAGGGTGACAAAGAGGAGCAAAGTGGGGAAGCCGGTAAAATCCGCGGGGTCGCGGACATAGAGGATGACCAGGGCGATGAGCAGGGAGAGGGCGATGCTGGAGGCCAGGAGACCGTCGAGGATGAAGGGGGAGACGGGGAGGATGAGCAACAGGATGGTGCCGAAGAGGCCGACAGTCAGCCACAAATCCTGAAACTGGAACCAGCGCCGGGGAGCGGCGATGGCGACAGCGCCTGCGTTCATGCCCAGCCCCTCACTTTCGCTGCGGCGGTTGGCGCCGCGTATGCGTGCCCGGTTTGCATGTGTGGTTTAGGTAAGGCGGCCGCTGTCCGTGTAGTACCGGTAGCGGTACGTGCGGTACACCCAAGCCAGGATTTCGGCCACGGCCGCATACAGCTCGGCGGGGATTTCCCCGCCAATCCGCCCGTGCTTAAACAAGAGGCGTGCCAAAGGTTTGTTTTCGACGATGGGGACGTGGTTTTGTTGGGCGATTTCGCGGATGCGTTGGGCTTTGAGGCGGGCGCCTTTGGCGATGATTTTGGGGGCGCGCATGGTACGGCGGTCGTAGCGGAGGGCGATGGCGAGGTGGGTGGGGTTGGTTACAACTACGTCAGCCTTAGGCACTTCCGCATACATTTTGCGGAGGGTGATGGAGACGCGGCGGCGGCGTTGGGCGGCCTTGATCTGGGGGTTGCCCTCGGTGTTTTTCATTTCTTCCTTGATTTCCTCCTTGGTCATCATGAGGTCCCGGAGGGTGCGCCAATACTGGTAAAGGTAGTCCATGGCGGCGATTAAGACGAGGATTGCCCCCACCCGGATGGCCAGGCGCACGGCAGATTCGGCCATGAAGGTGGAAATTCTTGCCGCGTCCACGGTGGTGTAAAAAATGGGGTCGCCGACGACGCGTTTGACCTCGGAATAGGAGAGGACGATGATGGCCAGGAGCTTGATGAGGTTGAGGGCCATGGGCGGGAGGGAGCGCAAGGAGAAGACCCGCTTGAGGCCGGCGACGGGGTTGATGCGGTTCCAATCCACCTCCAGGACTTCGCTGGCGGTGCGGAAGCGGCTTTGGAGGCTGCCGGCGATGAGAGCGCCGGCGGAGGCGAAGAGGACAACCGGCCCGACGGAGGCGACGAGGAGCCAGACCCAATGGATAAAGAAACGGGGGAGAGAATCGCGGGAGAGGGGCTGATCGTGCAGGTGGGCGAGGTTGGAGGCCATGGCGCCGGCGAGGCGATACCAGATTTCGGGGCCGGTAAAAACGAGGGCCATCAAACTGGCGGCGAGGACGAAAACCGTCTGGACCTCCTGGCTGCGGGCGAACTGGCCTTTTTTCTCGGCCTCCTGCAGCCGGCGTGGTGTTGGTTGTTCTGTTTTGTTGTCGCTGTCGAAGGGCATGGCCCGGGCCCGGCTAGCCTCCCAGACCGAGGAGTTGCGCGACGCGCAGCAGGTCTTCGGGCAGCCGGCGCAGGTAGTTGAGCACGTGTTGTGCCATGATGGAGAGGGTGAGGCCAAATCCCGCCAGGCCGGCCAGGATGCGGATGGGGAAACTGTCGGTGAGCACGTTCATCTGGGGCAGCGCGCGCCCGAGGATGGTGAACAAGAGGGTGATGAGGAAGGCGATGGCGAGGATGGGGGCGGCCATTTGCAAGGCGAGGAGGAAAATCCGGGACGTTTGGCCCAGGACGTGCCGTAAGAGAGGCTCGCCGGGGCGGAAGAGACCGGGAGGGAGGACCTGGTAACTTTGCTGGAAGGCGGCGAGCATCCAGTGGTGCATGTCGAGGGCAAAGAAGAGCACGGCGCCGAGGTAGTAGAGGATCATGGTGGGGGCTTCGGCGCGTTGTTCGGAGAGGGGGTTGAAGGAGGCGGCCATGTTGAGGGCCATTTCGTGGGTGATGATGCCTCCGGCGATTTCGATGGCGAAAAAGATCATGCGGCAGATGAAGCCCATCAGGAGGCCGGCGGCCATTTCAGCCAGGAGGAACAGGACCAGGGAAGAAAGGTGTTGGGTGGCGGCGGTGGGGACGTGGAGGAGGGGCGCCAGGAGCAACCCCATGAGGGCGGCCAGGCCCACGCGCAAGGAGCGCGGGAAGTTGCGGCCGGCAAAGACGGGAAAGACCGTGAAGAGGGCGCCGGCCCGCACGAACACCGCCATCCAAGCTATGAGCCACTCGGCCATGGGTGCCTTCTGTGCCCCAGGGAATTAACGGGCCATCTCCGGGATTTTTTGGATGACGAGGATGGAGAATTCGGTCATGACGCGGATGATCCAGGGGAGGAGCAGGACCAGGAGCGCCACGATGCCCAGGGCCTTGGGGACGAAGGAAAGCGTTTGCTCGTGGATGGTGGTGACGGCTTGAAAGAGGCTGACGGCGAGGCCGATGAGCATGGCCGCGAGCAGGACCGGCGCGGCAATGAGGACGGCGTGGTACATGAGGTTTTTCAGCAGATCGATGGCGAATTCAGGCGTCATAAGCGGAGAGCCGTGGTGCGGCCCGCGGGCGGGCGTTGTCAGGTGAAGCTCAGGATCAAGGAGCGCGTGACCAGACTCCAGCCGTCCACGAGCACAAAGAGCAAAATCTTGAGGGGGAGCGAGACGGTCATGGGGGGCATCATGATCATGCCCATGGACATGAGGACGGTGGCGACCACCAGGTCAATGAGGATGAAGGGGACAAAGAGCAGGAAACCCATTTGGAAGGCGGTGCGAAGCTCGCTTAGGATAAAGCCGGGGATGACGACGCGGAGGGGCAACTGCTCGGGGGGGGTGGGGGGCATTTTGGCCAGCTCGACAAACAATTCGATGTCCTTGGGGCGGCTTTGTTTGAGCATGAAGGCGCGCAAATGGACGGCGGCCTGGTCCACGGCCTGGCGGGCGGTGATTTGTTTGGCGTTGTAGGGCTGGATGGCGTCGCGGTCAATGCGTTCCCAGACGGGGGCCATGATGAAAAAGGTGAGGAAGAGGGAGAGGCCGATGATAATCTGGTTGGAAGGGGTGCTCTGCAGGGAGAGGGCGCTACGGACAAAGGAGAGGACGATGACGATGCGGGTGAAGCAGGTCATCATCAGGATGATGGAGGGGGCCACGGCGAGGAGGGTGATGATGGCGAGGACCTTGATGGCGGGGTCCAGATCGTCGGCGGCCTGGCCGCCGTCAATGGTGACGCGGAAGGGCAGCAGGCCGGAGGGGGCGTTGGTGGCGGCGTTTTGCGCGAGGGCGTGGCCGGCCGTGGCCAGGAGGAGCAGACAGGCCAGCCAGCAGAGCCAGAAGCGGCGGTTGTGCCGTGGGGTATTCATGAGCGGGCCAGGACCTGTTGGAGGGCTTCGGTGAAGCTGGCCGCAGGCGGAGGCGCGGGCGGGGAAGCGCCGGGGTCCTCGGGCAGCGTGCTCAACAGATTCAGGCCGCCGGGAGAAGCGGCGACGAGGAAGCGGCAATGGTCATAGGCCACGACATACAAGGTGTGGCGGGGGCCGAGCGAGCGGCTCTCGATGACGCGCAAGCGCGGGGTTTGGCGGCGAGGCAGACCGGCGCCGCGCTGCCAGCGGCGGACGGCCCAGGCGGCGCAGAGAAACAGGGCCACGACAAAAATGAAGCCGCCGAGCATCCGGAGCACGGAGATTCCCGCATCCACGGCCGGGCCTGCGGCGGCGGCGGCGTCCGCGGCCGCGGGGGCGGCGGCGAGGCAGGCCGGGGCAAGGCCAAGGAGGATGGGGATGGGGCGTTTCATGCGGATTTGGCCGCAAGCTCGGTGATTTTGAGGCCCAGATGTTCGTTGACGACGACGACTTCGCCGCGGGCGATTAATTTGTTGTTGACGTACAAATCCACGGGCTGATCGGCCTTGCGGTCGAGGGGGACCACGGCGCCGGCGTTGAGTTGGAGCACCTCGCGGATGGACATGGCGCGCTCACCCAGCACCACGGTGACCTGCACGGGGACATCCATCACGACATCCAAATTGGGGTTGTCTTGCGTTGCCATAATCCAGCATGTTCAGCCTGCCCGGCCTTGAATTTGGACTGCCCAGCAGCCATTTTGCGTGCCCAGCCGCCCCAGGAAGAGGGGGCGGCCGCCGATGCGCAACTTGACCTCGCCCGAGACGCCTCCGTCCCAGAGCAACTGGTCGCCGACCTGCAACTGGGCCAGTTCGCGGGCGGTGAGTTGGAGTCCGCACCACTCGGCGGTGACTTTGACGACGACGTCCTCCAAGGCGGGATTCCAGGCCGGGGGTTTGGGGGGTTCGGTTTTGGCCGGAGACTCGGCCGGGGCGGAGGTGGTTTGGGGCAGCAATTCGCGCACGAGACTGACGGGGATGGCCAGGGTGACGGGGCCGCTGGTTTCGCCGAGGGCGGCCTCAAAATTCAAGACGCAGACCATTTCCTGGGGTTCTTTGACTTCGAGGAATTGGGTGCTGCTTTCACAGCCGACGGGGGTGACATTCCAACCGCGGCCGCCCCCCCAGTATTGTTTCCACTGTTCGATGAACATGCGCATTCCGGGTTCGAGCAGGCCGGCTTCGAGGTCGCTGAGGGCGCGTTCTTCGGGTTCCGGGAGGCCGGGGCCGCCCAGCCAGCGGTCCACCATGGCGAGGGCGAGGGCGCAGGGGAGGTTCAGATAGAGGATGCGCCCGTTGGGTGTGAGGCGAAAGAGGCCCAGATGGGTGGGGGACGGGAGGCCTTCGAGGAATTCGGCCACGGGGCGCATGACGGCGGATTTGGGGGTGAAACGGAAATCCAAGCGCAACTGGAGGGTGAGCCAGTCCGCCACGGCGCGCGCATAGCCCTCGTGCCGCAGCCGGAGCCATTGCAACTGCCGGAGGGGCACCACATCGGCGCGAGCGCCCTGCCAGCGGAGGGGTTTGGGCGGAGCGTCGGCGGATGGGGAGGAGGTGGCGGGGGAGGCGCTCATGCGTCCGGTTATTGGATGGCGAATTCGGTGATGTAGATTTCTTTGACGAGGTTGGCGCCGAGGGCGTTGTTGAAGACGCTCATCAGCTCGTTGCGGATGAGGTTGCGGGCGCCGGGTTTTTCGAGGTCGCTGATGGTCTTGGTGCTCATGACGCCGGCGGCGAGGTCGAGGAGCATGTCGCGATTGGCCTCGATGCGGTCTTTGAAGTCGGGGGCGGTGCCGACGAGGGTGTAGTTGGCGACGAGATAGCGGGTGCCGACGCTGCCGGCGACGTTGACGAGGACCTTGTTAAGCTGGACGGTTTGTTTGGGGACTTTTTCCTGCTTTTTCTTGTCGGCGGTTTCCTCCTCGTGGGCGGCGACGGGGCCGCCGCCGAGGGCCTTCTGGAGCTTGGGCAGGAGGAGGAACTGGGTGGTGACGAAGGCCAGGACGGGCATGAGGATGATGGTCACGATGGCCGGCAGCCAGGCCTGCAAGGCGCCGCCCTTGGGGGCCGGTGCGGCGGCGGCGCCGCCCTTGGCGGGGGCCTCGGCGGGGGCATTTTCCAGTCGGTTGGCAGCCATAAGGGGAAGCGGTTTAACGTTTGAGATTCACCAGTTCGGAGAGCAGCTCATCACTGGAGGAAATGATGCGGGCGTTGGCCTGGAAGGCGCGCTGGGTGGTGATGAGCTGGGCAAATTCGTTGGAGAGGTCCACATTGCTCAATTCGAGGGCGCCGGCCTCGACGCGGCCGAGGCCGAGGGTGCCGGGGGCGGCGGGCTGGGCGAGCGGGCCGGCGGCGGCGAGGTTGGCATACAAGTTGTTGCCCTGCTTGGTGAGGACCTGGGGATCGGCAAAGCGCTGGAGGAGGACCTGGCCGCGGACAAACTGGGTGCCGTCGCTCAAGCGGACGGTGATGCGGCCGTCGGCGCCCACGGCAAAGTTTTCGACAGCGGCGGCGGGGTCGGCGCCCGCGGGGGCACCGGTGGCGTTGATCTGGATATCCCCCACGGTGCTGAGGCCGCTGTCAGCATAGCCCTGGACGCGGAAGCCCTGGTTGGTGACGAGGTAACCGTTCTGGTCGAGGCGGAAGTCCCCCGCGCGGGTGGCGAAGGTGGCGCCGGAGAGGGGATCGCGGACGAGGAAAAAGCCGTCGCCGGAGATGCCGAGGTCGGTGGCGACGCCGGTGCGGGTGAGGGCGCCCTGGAGGAAGGTGTTTTTGATGGCGGCGGTGGTGACGCCGGTGCCGACCTGCATGGCGGGGGTGGCGCTGGTGTTGCCGGAGCCGGGGGCGGCGGGGCGCAGGCTTTGGCTGAAGGCATCGGCAAAGCTGATGCGGGCGGATTTGAAGCCGACCGTGTTGACGTTGGCGATGTTATTGCCAAGGACATCCATGCTAGTTTGGAATTGCTGGATGCCGCTGACACCGGAGTTGAGAGAACGCATCATAGGCGGTTAATCACGAGGGGGGTTGGCGTTGGGAGTGAGCAAAGCGACACTGCGAATTTCGTTCATGTCATAGATCTGGCCGGCGACGACGATGCGGGGGGCGCCATCGTCCCAGAGGACGGCTTCGACGGGGCCGGAGGTGGTCTGGCCGGAGCTGGTCAACAATTCCACGCGGGCACCGAGCATGGAGTTGGCGAGGAGGAATTGTTGTTCGCTGCGGAGGCGGCTCATTTCGGACTGCATGGAACGGGCCTGCTCGAGGGCGCTGAAGGAGGCCATTTGGGCGATGAACTCGGTATCCTTCTGGGGATTGAGGGGGTCCTGGGCGGAAAGCTGGGCGACAAGGAGCTTCAAGAAATCCTCCTGCCCGAGGGTGCGCTGGGGGATGCGGGCGGCGGAGCTAGCGCCTGAATAAGCGGCGGCCAGGGAAGACTGTACGGGGGAAACAGGCATGGTATGATCCTTTGCTCAGGCCCACCATTCCCATCCGGCGATGGCGCGGCGTTTGCGCGGGGGGAGATTGGCGGGGAGAGGGGTCAAGGCCGGGGTATGGCCGGAGGCATCGTGAGGCGGGGGTTGATGCTCCTGCCGGGGCTGGCGTCCGTCACTGTTCTGTTCTGCGGCGGGGTGGAAGGAAGAATACTTGAGCGGCTCCATGATGATGTTGTGCTCGCTGAGGACGCGCTGGAGGTCGCTCCAGGCCGATTGGAGCCAGGCGGCGTCGCCGCTGTGGAGGCGGGCCTCGGCGTAGATGCGGCCGGCGATGATGGTCATGCGCAACTGCATGGCCGTTTCGGCGTCAGGGCGGATGAGGACGGACATGGAATCGGCCTTGAAATGGAGAAGCTCGACGGCCATGTCCTGGATTTCGGTGGCGATGCGGGCCAGGCGCGCTGGTTGGGCGGCGGGCGCGAGATGCCCGCCCGAGCCATGGACTTCCGGAGTGGGCAAAGACTGGCTGGGGGGCGGGGCGGCATGGGCGGCGTGGGAGGCGGCCTCCTGCCCGTGCGAGCCGGAAAAGGTTGAGACGGGGTTTTCCCGGCTGGCAGGGACAGCGGGAACTTTTTGCAGGCCGCTTTGGGCAAGCTTTTCCGTTTCCGTGTGCGACACCATACGCCCGAAGGGTGAAGCAGAACTGATGCCATCCCTTTGCGGCGCGGTGGTGGAGGGATGGTCGCCGGGAGATTCCCATGCGGTGGAGGGCTGATTTTCCTGGGGTTCGCCAAATGCCGGATTTTTTTCCGAGAGAAGTGTTGGGGCGTCTGGCAGGGGGGGTGCGGTTTCCGTGGGGGGCAAGTGGGGGGTGGGTGCGGTGGTTGCTTGTGGTTCGGTTTTTTGC
>JAOAIT010000013.1 GCA_026414565.1 Verrucomicrobiia bacterium | reverse complement strand
GGCCACCACCAGGTTGGCCCCGCTGCCGAAGTAGACGGTGGTGCCCGGCTGGATGGTCAAGGTGGCCCCGCTGCCAATGGTCAGCGTGCCGGTCACGTTGTAGGGCCCGCTGGCCGCCAGCCAGGTGGTGTCCGCACTGATCGTGCCGGAGACCGGCACGCTGTCACCGCGATCGTAGAAGAAGATTAAATTGGTGCTGGCAAACACCACATTATTGCTGTTCACCGTCTCAATCCGCACCAGATTATATCCCGGGTTCAACGTGAGGTTGGCGTTCCATTGACCCGTCCAGGCCGTCCAACTGGCCGGCGAACCTTGCACCCGCACCTGGCGGGTGTGGATCATGTTGCCGACACCGCGCAGGTTGATGTTGGGGGTGGTGGCGACGTAAACACCGTTGTTGAAGGCGAAGGAGCTGAGATTGGTCACTACCAGGTTCAGGTTGATTTGGGACAGCACGTTGGCCACACGTTGAGCGGACCAGTTTTTCATCCGGTCCACCGTGGTGCCAATATTCAGCGGCCCCAGAATCTGGTCATAGGTTGCGAAGATTTCGTTGGTGGCAAAGATGGTGGTGGCATACTCATACAAGGCGCCAAAGTACAGCGGCGCAAATTCCTGATGGCGTAGGAAGCGCCCGTTGAAGGCAATGGCTCCAGTGGTTTCCACCGCACGCCAGATGGAAATGGTGGCTGGCTGGCGCGAGCCGTCACCTTCGCCGAAGTTGGTATCGCCGTCATGCGGCATGATCACGGCCCGGCGGTCCACGGATCCCAAATAAATGGTGGCGTCATCCGGCGCGCCGTCACTGCCAATGGCGGTTTCGCCAAAACCAATCAGGCTCATGACGGCAAAATGCCGCACCCACTGGTCCACATTAATGACTTCGCGCACGGCGGAGGCCCACTGGGCGTCCGGCGTGTTGTTGATCACCCACAGCAGGTTGAACAAATCACTCCAGTCATTTACCCGTTGGTTGGAGGCCTTGGAGTAGTTGTAACCGCCAGTGGTATAGCTCGTGTAATTGGAGCCCCGATAGGTCAAATCCGCCACCCGCATGAGCCGGTACATGTTGCCGCCGGCGTTTTCCGGATAATGATTTTCGGCCCAGTCGCTGTTCAGCTCCTCCAGATGGATGTAGTAGGGGAAGGACTGGTTGTTGCCGGGGCCGCCGATGGCCGAGCCAATGAGATTGATTAAGTCCACCCCGTTGAGTTTGAGTCGCACAATATTACCTTCCTCGCACGGCAGGCCGGCTTTGCGGAACATCACGTTGCCCATGTATTGAGAGTGAACATACTTGCAGTTCAGATTGAAGGCCCGCTGGCCGCGCCACAGGTTGTCGGTCGGGATGTTGATCCGATAATTCTGCATGCCGCCCGGATTGCAGGTGCTGCAGCGCGAGGAGTTGCCACGGTTGCGCACGCCGCACAAATATCGGACCGCCACGCCGGAGGCATCCGAGGCGATGAAGGTGGTGTTCATTTCCGCGTTGATGCGGTAGGAGGCATTATCCACCTGCCAGATGTTCTGAATTTCCTGCCGTTCGGCCGCTGTCATGATCATGCGATACTGCGGCTGGGGATAAATGGCGCCATCGTTGTCCACCTGGTAAAGCGCGTTGGCCACCTGGCCCAGCGAGGAACCATCCAGCTCGTAGGCCGGCCCCGGCCAGGTGCGGGTGTTGTTGGCCGCATCCCGGGCTTCCACATAAAACTCCACAATCGTCAAATTGGCCTGAGGCGGTATCTGACCGCTATACACCCGATCGCCGGCCACCAAGTCCCCGCCCTGTCCATTGTCACGCATAGTGACGGTGTTAAAATTGCCGGGCGTGGTGGTGGAGACATCCCTCCAGTAAAGGGTGACCGTCAGGCCGTTAGTTTGCTCATCCAGGATTAACGCCGAGACCCGCACCGAGTTAGTGGAGCGCGGAATGGCCGGGAAGTGCTCCACCCCGATGATCAACGGCGCCGAATTCAAGGCCGCCACCGAATTGGCCGTGCCAGGGGTGCCGCCCGTAGCGATGCTGGCCTTCCAATTTTGCCCGTAGCGGGTGGGGAGATTGGTGTTGACCAGCTCCAAGGAAGAACCCAGACCGTCGGCAGGGGTGTACCACTCCCAGCCGCGGTGTCCGTTGTAATAGGTCACGCTGCCGCGCCGGCGCACGGCCCAGTCGCCTTCACTGGCGTAAGACACCAAATCCACCCGGGCCCCCCAGGCCGTTTCCAGCTCCACATCCTCCCCGTTGTTGCTCAACTGCCCGCGCCAGTTGCCAAGGACATTGGTGACGTTGGGATACAGTTGCCGGAAACGATTGGTATCGCTGGCAATGACCCAGTAGCCGTAAGGCGGCAGCGTCATCTGGGGGAAGGTGAAGTCCACCCCGCGATTCAACCGCCAGCCGGTGATGTTGATGGGGGTGGGGGTCAGATTGCGGATTTCCAGCCATTCTTCGTTGGTACGGAAGGAAGCCGGATTATACATGATTTCGCTGAACACCACCTTGCCGGCAAAATTCGCGGCCGGGTCATAGGTGTACGTCCAACCCCCACCGGCCAAGCGGTTGGCGGGATTGGCCAAATCGCGGATTTGATGGCCCGTCGCCCAGCTCACCTGCACCTGGCCCGTGAGCGGAGCCGGCACATTGAACACATACGGGCCGGCACCCACGCCTCGCACACTGTTGGCGGGGAGGCCGTTAATCAACAAAGATCCGGCCTCGACGCCCTGCACCGGCTCGCTGAAAGTCACGCTGATTTCCCGCAGGCTCACCACCACGGCGCCCGGGGTGGGGCTGACGGCCGTCACCACCGGCGGCGTGGTGTCCAGGGTGTAGTATTGCCATTGGGCAGCGGGGGAGGTGCCGTCAAACAGATTGGGCGGATTGGCCGTATCGGCGATGCCATGTGAGGAAACCCAGGTAAAGCGGATCAAGGAGGCGTTCACCGGGGTGAAGGTAAATACATAGTTGCTGCCGCTCCCCGTAACTCCCGTGGCCGGCACCCCATTCACCAGAAGGTCCCGGGCATCCACCCCCGTCACGTTTTCCGTGAAGGTGACAGAAACCTGACTGAGATTCGTCACGTTGCTGCCCGCCGCCGGAATCAGCCGGGCCAGGGCCGGCGCGGTACGATCGATCAACTGCACCTGCCAGCTCGCGCCGGGCCGGCGCTGGTCAAAGGGATTGGGTGGATTGTCGAGGTCGGTGATACCGTGGTTTTGCGCCCAGCCGAACTGCACTGTGCCATAAGCCGGCTGGGGGAAGGAGAAGGTGTAAACCGAACCGCTCCCGCTCACCGCGGTGGCAGAGTTGCCATTGACCAGGAAATCCGCCGCGTCCACGCCGATGACGGCCTTGCTGAAGGTGACCGTGACCGACGTTAACTGCGTGACCACCTGGGAGCCGTCTGGAGTTTTGTTCACCACCACCGGCGCGTTGGGATTGAGCAGATTGTAAATGAACCGCGCCGAGGAGGACGAGCCGTCAAAATAGAGGGGCGGGGTGGAAAGATCGCGGATGCCGTTGCCGGCGGCCCAATTCACCAGCACGCTGCCATAGGCCGGTTGCGGGAAGGTGAAGGTGTAGATGTTGTTGCTGCCGCTCACGCCCGTGGCGGGCTGGCCGTTGACCAGCAAATCCGCCGCATCCACCCCCACCACAGGTTTGCTGAAAGTGATGACCAGGTTGCTCAACGCAAACACATCGCCAGAGGCCGGCACGGCGCCGATAATGACCGGCGGCATGCTGGCCGGACTGCCGCTGATTTCCGCCGAAAGCTCGGCGTTCAGGGCGAAGTCCGAACTGGTGGCATTGACGTTGAAGCCATGAATGGCCAGCACGTTGGTGCCCCGCACCAGGTAGGTGGCGGGCGCCGGGTTGGTTAGCGGGAAGCTGATGTAATCGGGGCCGCCTCCCGGCAGTTCCGCCGCGTTGGCAGTGGCGAAGCTGTTGTAAAACACGGGTGTGCCGGCATTGCCCATGTTGAAGCGCGCCACCTCCACCCCATTGATCCAGGCCACATAACCGTCGTCCACGGCCACGCGCAAAATGAGGTTGGTCACGAAGGCGGGCTCCTCGATCACAAAAGTTTTGCGCATGAACAGTGTGGAGTAACCGTTGTTGTTCATGGCGGGAATCAGGGTGCCGCTCAAGGGGTCTCCATAATAGAAATAGGTGACCCCCGTGGGCCACGCCGAGGCATCGTAGGACAACTGCCGCCACGCCTCAATGGGGTTGGAAACCTCGTTGGTGCCCAGCCGGTAGGACCACACGCTGTTGCTCGCAATCAGGATGACTCGCGGCGGTTGCAGCGTGTAGCTCCACGTAGCTCCGGCGCCGTTGGCATCGAAAGGATTGCCCACCAGGTCAGTAATCCCATGATTAGCCGCCCAGCGCACGTTCACCGTGCCATAGGCGGGGGAGTTGATGTAGAACGTGTAGCTGTTGTTGCTGCCGCTCAGACTGTAGGCCGGCACGTTGTTGACCAGCAAATCCGCCGCATCCACGTTGAGAACCGGCTCGCTGAAGAACACTTGGACGAAGAACAAATTCGACACTGTCGCGCCCGCAGGCGGTGTCTGGCCTTGGACGACGGGCGGTGTTGTTTCCACCACGGTGTAAGTCCACGAGGCACCGGGGGCCGTGTGGTCAAAGGGCATCGGCGGAATACCAAGATCGCGGATGCCGTGATTGGACGCCCATGTGACGTTGACCGTCCCCAGGGTCACTTGCGGGAAGCTGAAGACATAATTGCTGCCGCTACCTACCACATTGGTGGCCGGCAGGCCGTTGATCAGCAGGTCGGCCGCATCCACGTTGGTCACCGCCTCGCTGAACCTGATGGCAATCTGGTTCAGCAAACCCACCGAGGTGTTGCGTGCCGGGGTGACCTCCACAATCACCGGCGGCGCCTGGTATTCCAGGGTGATTTGCCAGTTGGCGCTGGGTCGGAAAGTTTCGAAAAGATTGGTTGGCTGGCTGGCGTCGGCGATGTTGGCGTTCAAGTCCCACGTCACCGGCACGGTGCCGTATGGCGGCTGGGCGAACGTGAACAAATAACCGCCATTGAACGGCGTCACACGCAGGGCCGGCTCATAATTGACCAGCAAGTCTTCCGCGTCCACGCCTGTGACCGGCCGGTCGAAACGCACCCACAGGTTGGTCAGCACGTTGGTGACACTGCCGGGGGCGGGGATGCGTTCCGCAATGGCCGGCGCATTGGAGTTGTAATAAACAAACGACCACGCATGAGCCGCCCGGTTGAAGGGGTTGCCCTTGATGTCGGTGATGCCGTTGGTCAACGCCCAAATCACGGTGTGATGCCCGTACGTCATGGGCGCGAGGGTGAAGACGTAAATGTTGGAGGCCAGCGCCGTCAACCCGACCGCCGGGCGAAGGTCCACCAACAAGTCTGCCGCGTCCACCCCCACCACCGGCTCGCTGAATTGCACGGTCAGGGTGGTGCCCACCGGTGTTTCCTGGCCCGGCCCCGGCGAGCGGCTGATGAGCACTGGCGGCACGCCGTCCAGGATTTCGTAGCTCCAGGTGTTGCCCGGTGCATTTTCATCCAACGGCAGGGAAGGCACACCCAGATCGCGAATGCCATGGCCGGGCGCCCAGGTAAATCGGGCAGTACCCACAGGCGGCTGCGGGAAAGTAAATCGGTAGGTCGTGCCGCTAACCTCCATTGCGGTGACGGGTTGTCCGTTGAGAAGCAAATCCGCCGCGTCCACCCCCACCACTTCCTCGCTAAATTCCACCAGCACTTCGGTGAGATTGGTGAGGGCTGTGGGAACTGGACTCACCCGGGCAATGACGGGCGGCTCTTGGAAAACGAAGGTCACCGCCCACTGGGCCAGGGGATCTGTGCTGTCAAACACATCCTGGGGAGAGCCGGCGGCGGCAATGTTGGCATTGGTTACCCAGGAGAATTGCACGGTGCCATAAGCGGGTCGAGCAAAGGTGAACACATAATTGCTCCCTGTGCCGCTGACACTCGTTGCCGGCGTGCCATTGATGAGCAAATCACTGGCATCCACGCCGGTGACGTTGCGGCTGAACGTCACCGTGGCATTGGTCAAAGTGACCACCAGACTTTCCGGCGCTGGGATGCGTTGGGTGATGACCGGCGCGTTGGGGTTCATCAAACGATAGCTCCAAACAGCGCTGGCCGCCGTCGCATCAAAGGGCGTATTGCCCAAATCGCGGATGCCATGATTGGCGGCCCAGGTGATGTTCACCACGCCATAGGCGGGCTGGCTGAATTGGAAGGTGTAGGCATCATTGGTGCCAGACACCCCCAAGGCCGGCACACCGTTGATCAGCAAATCGGAGGCATCCACGCCCGTCACCGGACGCGAGAAGGTGACGGTCATGTTCGTCAGCGCATACACCCGGCCGGGGGTGGGAGTGACCTGCACCACCCGCGGGGCCAGCAGTCCCGCATCCAAGGCTTCCGCGCTCAGGTAAACATCCAGCAGAAAATCTGAGCTGGCGGCAAGTGAACTGTTGAATGCATGAATGGCCAGCAGGTTGGTGCCAGGTGCCAGGGATGACCATATATTGGTTAAATAAATGGCGGTGTAGTCGGTCACCGTGCCCACACTGGTGGTTGATAAAGTGGTGTAACCTAATTCGCCGGTTGGCGCATTGTAGCGGATCACTTCGATCCCGTTGAGCCACGCCACAAAACCGTCGTCCACTTTGTGATAAAGCACCAGGTTGGTGATCGCCAGGGGATTGGCAATGACGAAGGCCTGCCGCAGGTAGATCGAGCCGTAATTGCCCTGCATGTCCAGCAATTCCGTGTTGCCGGTGTAGAACGGCGCTTGCGTGTCATAAAAGAAGGGGGCTGGCGCCACTCCCCACTGGCTGTCATTGAAGCTAATTTGTCGCCAGGCATTGGTGGGAATCGAGGCTTCATTGGTTCCACGCAACCAGCGATAGACGGCATTGGAAGCCACCAAAACCACCGGCTGTCCCCGCAGGGTGTAGCTCCAGCGATTGCTGGCCGCATTTGCGTTCATGGGATTGCCGGCCACGTCGGTGATGCCGTGATTGGTGGCCCAGGTGATGCTGACCGTCCCATACCAGGGCTGCCCGAAGGTGAAAGTGTATTGGTTGCCGGACCCACTCAAGCCATAGGCCGGCACGCCATTCACCAAAAAGTCACTGGCATCCACCCCCAGCACGGTCTCGCTAAACGTGACCGTGACGCTGGTCAAATTGGTAAGTGAGCTGTTGGCGGCCGGGGTTTGCCCCACCACGCCCGGTGGCACGCCGTCCACCACTTGATACGTCCAGGTGGCGCCGGGCGCGGTGGCATCAAAGCCCCGCGGCGGAAAACCCAAATCCTGAATGCCATGATTGACCGCCCACGTGATTTGCGCCGTGCCGATGGCCGGTTGCGCAATGGTAAAGGTGTAGTTGCTGCCCGAACCGCTCACCGCCGTGGCCGGCACGCCATTGACCAGCAAATCCGACGCATTGACTCCGGTCACCGGCTCGCTGAAGCGGATGTTGATACTGGTTAGATTCGTGACGCGGCTGCCGGGGGCCGGGTTGACCAGCCCCAGCAGCACAATCGGGTCATCACTGTTCGTAGGCGGGGGATTCACGGTCACCGTCACCACGGACGAGGTGGCGCGTCCTCCGCTGATGTCATACGCCACCGCCGTCAGGCGGTTGGTGGCCCACGTGGCGTTGGTCCACACGAGGCTGTAAGGCGCAGTAGCGTCCTCCCCCACCAACACGCCATCCGCAAAAAATGCCACGCGCGCCAGAGCCAAGGTGCCGGTCGCAGTGGCCGACAACGTCAGGTTGGTGGGGCCCTGATAAACGGAATTGTTGGGCGGGGCGGTCATCGTCACCGACAACGGCGGGCCAGCCTCCTGCAACCGGAACGCATTGATGCTGTAACCATAAGGCCCGTCAGCCGGAAATCCGCCCGGCAGCAGGCCCGTGTATTGCTCGCAGACCACCGCAAAGCTGCCATTGGTTCCCGGCACAATGTCATCCCAACCCACCACCTCACCCGCCAGGTTGAAGCCCGAGTTGTAGATGGCTTCATTGGCCGCGAGATTCGGCAGTTGTGCGCGGGTCAATACGCCCGCCGTGTGCGCCGCCCGAAACGCCCGCGCGCCGGTCAGTCGCACCAGGGTCCAGCGATTCGTGTAGGCTGCGACACCCCGCACCGAGGTCCCGCGGAAGGAATACAACGCCGCGGGCGACAGGCCGGAGAAGGTGTTCACCACCTGGCCGCCCAGGTTGCCCCGCAGAAATATGGCCGGGCCGGGTTCACCCAGGAAATCCACGTAACCATTGAACAAATCGTACGCCGGCGTGCCCGGCGATGGGGATGCCATGGTGCCGGCCGGCTCCACCCCAGCGTTGGCAGTGGCGGTCATGATGGCACTCAACCGCTCGCCGGTGAATACATTGGTCAGCGGGCCCGAATTACCCGAAAAAACATTGTACGTGGAAACATTGGGACCCGTGCCCACCCCGGCCGCATGATCGTTGTAGGCCGTCCAGTGCGGCCAGGCATTAAACACGCTGATTTGGGCCACGGCCGAGGTGGTCGTGTAACCCATCCGATCCCGGGCTACTGCAAAAAAACTGTGCGTGCCCAACGGCACATTGGTGAGGGTCAACACCCACTCGCTGCCCTCTGGCTGGCCCTCGCCCACGCGCACGCCATTTTGGAAAAAGCCGACCGTCAAGGGGCTCCCCAACGAATGCGCCGCCGTGGCCCGCAACGGAATGCTGGCCGGGGTGAGATAATAGCTGTTGGTCAGCGGCGAGTTCAATGCCACGGTGGTGACGCCCACGTTGTATTCCGCCACCATTTCAAAATTAAAGGACAAATCAGAACTGGTCAGGCTGCTTTGATGCATTTCCACGGCCAGAATATTGGTGCCTTCCACCAGGGCGGTGGGCGGGATGTTGGTCACATTCCAATTGGCCCCGTCATCGGGTGCTGCCACCGTGGCCAGCGTGTTATACAGCACGGGATTCCCCTCGATGTTGTCCAGATACAGCCGCCGGCCATTCAGCCAGACCACTGCGCCATCATCTCGTTTAAGGTAGCAAATCAAGTTGGTGATCATGGCCACATTGGTGGCCACAAACGCCTGCCGGAAATAAATCGTGGGATACCGCGCATTGGAGGGGCCGCCGTCAATGAGCGTCACTTCGTCGCCATCGCCAAAGCCCAGCTCCGCTGGCCCCGCCGCCCAGGTGGCATCGTTATACGCCGGCTCTTTCCAATCCATGCCCAAATCCTGCCCTAGATTGTGGTATTTCCATACTGAACCGGCCCGGCTGAGATACGCAAAGGCCTTGATGGACACCGTCACCACTGCCGAAGTATAAGCGTTCCCGCCGCTGTCTCGCGCCACCACCCGCAAGTCATGCCCTCCCGGCCAGAAGGTGGTCCAATTGATCGAGGCGGGCGCACCGGCGGCCTGGCCAATCAACGTGTTGCCGCTGTAGAATTGCAGGTTGGTAATGGCATTCATCGAAAAGGCATCCGCGGTAATCACAATGTTGCTCGTGATGCCAAAATACTGCCCCATGGACGGACTGGTTATCACCGCTCCGGGTTGCACCACCTCTACATTGACCACCGGCGAGAAGGTGGCATCCCCCCGATCATCTTCCACCATGGTATAGAGCCGGTACCGACCCGGCGGCACGTTGGAGGCGGTCACCTGATAGGGCGCGGCGGTGGCGGTCCCGGCCAGGTTGGTGCTGGTATCCGTAGCATAATAAAACTCCACGCGCGTGACCGACCCGGTGTACCAACGGACCTGAGCGGTCATCGTCAGGTTGGCCGGGGCGGCAAGCTTTGTGCCTTCCGCTGGCGCGGTGAGCCAGGAGACTGGCAGATAATTACCGTTCAAAAGGAAGGGTCCCCGATTGGTGGCGCGCTGGGCGGCTGTCCCATAACGGTAACTGCCCAGTTGAATCTGGTACACCGCTCCCGCCACCGCATTAAAAGTGACGCGGCTTTGGTAGGTGCCTCCGGCATTATCATTGCCGGCAATGAGCACCTCGCTTCCAATCGCGTTGCTGGCCCACGTAGCGTTGGTAAACACCCCCAGAATCGTTCTAAAGCTGCTGCCAAAGGTGTCCATCCGAAACAGCCCATTGGTGGGGGCCACCCATTCATACCAAACAGTGTAACGAATCGTGCCCGCATATCCAGTGGGCTCGCCATCCTGCAATAACTCGGTGGCATTGGAGTTATTGCCGCTGGTGGTCCATGCATGGCCGATTAGAGTGATGCGGTTGGTAAAATTGTCGTTGGGGGGCGCCTGTCCCAGAAGGGCAGGGGAAATCAGAATGCCCCAAACTGCCCCGGCGATTAAAAACATCCCCCAGATATGGCTTCCCACCATACCCTGCAACTTATGACTTTTCAACATATTACAACTTTTTCGCAACCTGCTGCCACTACCTAAAGCCCACAACCCACATGCAAAAGGCAGCCTTTAACCTCTCCCCACCAAAGGCTGCCTCTTGATTTTTTCCTGGCTATAGGTCAGATCCAACTGCTCACTCCACCTGTAGTTCCCAAACCCGGCGTGGGAGCTAGCCGTAGGCTGACTAATCTGTTTGAGAAATCAAGCAAGTTTCGGGCCTGATTTTATTTTTTACGTCATTTTGTGGCAATTTTGTGCCATTGGTTAGACGGAAGCCCTCTCTCAATGCTCTAATGACGCTTATATATTTGTGTAACGTGCTTATTCTTAGTAATTTGTGCGATGATTGCCAGGATGATCAGGCGCCTTTTTGCTGAGTTCGTGCTGCATAAACCCGCACAAATGCCCCACTCGTGGTCATTGGGACTTCGCTGTTTTTCATGGGTCAAGCGAACGTCCGGACAGGACTTGATAATAAATTGTCCATCAGGCTTAACCGCCTTACCAAAAGACCCGGGGCCGGGTTGTCCTGGTGTGGCGGCAACCATCATAACCAAGCGCTTTTACTCCAAGTTGCGCGGTACGATAACGTTACCGTTGTCGCGGTCCGGCTTGAATTGATGGTTAAAATATATGTAAATTAGTTTATTTTATAACGATTAATAGAAAATTCATATTCCCTACACATAAGTAAAAATACATTCATAAGTTATTATTAAACTGCACATAAAAGAGCGATTAAGCTGTTCATAATAATTGTAACATATTGTGAATCAATATATTATAATAATATGAATCGTCGGCTACATAATCGGTTTGCCATATGTAGATAGCCGCCATGGTGTTTTTAATGAAAATATAAGATATAATTATAAACAAAAATCGCGTAAAACATACCAAAAAATGTGAAGCCACATGGCAAAGTTTAGTTGAGTTTATACACAGAAGGCATCTTGGGATTTCAGGGGCGTTGCCCCTGTGAAGATGTCTTGATGCCAGGCGGGATGGCTCTGCGGCTGGCCGCAGACAATGCCTTATGGAACTGCAACGCACCATCAAATACGAAGCCGACCGGGTCAAGGGATTCGGACGCGAGATCATGAGCGTCCCCGGTTGTGAGCAACTGGAAGGCTGTATCCAATGCGGCACCTGCTCGGGGGTGTGTCCCCTCAGCATCTACATGGATTATTCACCGCGTCAGATCATGGCCATGACGCGTTCGGATTTCAAAAAAGAGGTGCTCAGCAGTTATACCATCTGGCTTTGTGCCTCCTGTTATGATTGCACGGTCGAATGCCCCCGCAAAATCCGCATCACGGACATCATGTACGAGCTGAAACAGCGGGCTATTCGTGAAGGTTACGCCCCCAAAGGTTTCGCCACGCCGGCCCTGGCCCGCAGCTTCTACCACATGGTGCATGAGAATGGCCGCGTGACTGAAAGCGCGCTGGTGATCCGAATGCTCCTCAAAAGCGGCTTGTCAAACGCCATCAAAACCGGCTTGGGCATGTGGCGGCTGGGACTCAATCTCATCAAGACCGGTCGCTTCTCCCTTAAGCCGGAAACCATCCGCCGCAAGGATGAACTGGCCAAAATGATGCAGATCGCGGATCAGGCGGAAATTGACCACCTGAATGGAAATGGTTTAAAAACAGCCCCGGCCAGGGCCGCCCAGGCGCCCGCAAAACATTAAAGTCCCATGAAATTTTCTTATTTCCCAGGTTGTTCGCTCAAGGGCACCGGCAAGGCCTACGAGGAATCGCTTCTACCCGTGCTTCAGGCCTTGGATATCCAGCTCGAGGAATTGGATGACTGGAATTGCTGCGGGGCCACCGCCTACATGGCGGTGGACGAGGCCAAGGCGTGCATCCTGGCTTCCCGCAACCTCGCCATGGCCGAGAAAATGGGGCATCAGGCGCTGATGGCCCCGTGCAGCGCCTGCTACCTGGTGCTCAACAAGACCAAGAAATATCTCAAGGAATCGCCCGCCGTCCACAAAGTGGTACAGCAGGCCCTCACCAGTGCTGGACTTACGTATTCCGGCAATGTGCCTGTGCGCCATCCCTTGGATGTTTTTGTGAACACCATTGGGTTGGACGCCATCAAGAAGCGGGTCAAGCGCCCGTTAAAAGGCCTGAAGGTTGCCCCGTACTACGGCTGCCAGATCGTGCGGCCTTATGCCACCTTCGACTCGGCGGAAAATCCCACCACCATGGACCGCCTCATGGAGGCGTTGGGGGCCAGCGTGGTGCGATTCCCTTTGAAGACCCGCTGCTGCGGCGCCAGTCTTACGGGCACCCTGCCCGAGCCGGGCCTGCTTTGCTCTTACATAATTCTTAAAGAGGCTATCAAGCGGGGTGCCGACGTGATTGCCACCGTGTGCCCGCTGTGCCAGTTCAATCTGGACGGTTATCACGACAAGATTGCCGCCAAGTGGGAGCCGGTCCGTATTCCGACGGTTTATTTTTCTCAACTCATGGGACTGGCGTTTGGTATTCCCGCGGAACAACTCGGATTGCACCGCTGCATCGTGCCCATGAAGCCGTTGCCGGAGTTGCCGGCCGCCGCCAAGGCCCCGGCCGCCGCAGCTTGAAACCTTTTCGTTTGCACCCTTGGAAATGCCTATGAACAACGGGAACCACGGCAGGAATCAGGGCGAGGAAATCCGCATTGGCTTTTATGTCTGTCACTGTGGCCATAACATCGCCAGCATGGTGGATTGTGCCGAGGTGGCCAAATACGTGGAGCAGCTTCCGCATGTCGTCCTTTCCCGCGATTACAAATACATGTGCTCGGACCCTGGGCAGGAATTGATCGCCCAGGACATCAAGGAGCACCATCTCAACCGGATCGTGGTGGCCTCCTGCTCGCCCCTGCTGCATGAGCACACTTTTCGCACGGCGGTCGAACGGGCCGGCCTCAACCCCTTCTTTTTCCACATGGTCAACATCCGCGAGCACAACTCGTGGGTCCATACCGATCGCACCGCCGCCACCACCAAGGCCAAGGCTCTGGCCCGCGCCGCCATCAAACGGGTGGCCCATCATCGGGCCTTGGAAACCAAGCGCGTCCCCATCCATCCCGATGTGCTGGTCGTCGGGGGCGGCATCGCCGGCATTCATGCCGCCATGACGCTGGCCAACGCCGGCAAAAAAGTGTATCTGGTGGAGCGGGAACCCACCATTGGCGGCCACATGGCCAAATTCGACAAGACTTTCCCCACCTTGGACTGCGCGGCCTGCATCCTGACGCCGAAAATGTCCCAGGTGGGCGCCCATCCCAACATCAAGTTGATGACCTATTCCGAGGTCACCAAGGTGGATGGCTACGTGGGCAACTATACCGTCACCATCAAACACAAGCCCCGTTACGTCATCGAGGACCTGTGCATCGGTTGCCAGGATTGCATCCCCGCCTGCGTGTACAAGGAGCCCAAGTTCCCCGATGAGTTCAATGAAAACCTCGGCAAGCGCAAGCCCATCTACATCCCATTCCCCCAGGCCACACCCCAGGTGGTCATCATTGATCCGGAAACCTGCCTGAATCTCAAAACCGGCAAGTGCAAAAAGACCTGCGTCGAGGCCTGCGGCGACAAGAAGGCGATTGATTTTAATCAGAAGGAAACCTTCGAAGACATCAAGGTGGGCACCATCATCGTCGCCACCGGCTTCAAGACCTTCGACGCCACCAAGATGCCGCAGTACGGTTACGGTATCCACAAAAACGTTTACACGGCGCTTGAGGTGGAGCGCCTGGTCAACGCCTCCGGCCCCACCGGCGGCGAAATCATCCTGCGCGACGGCACCCATCCCAAATCCATTGGCATCATCCACTGCGTCGGGTCCCGTGACGAACGCCACAACCGCTGGTGCTCCCGGGTGTGCTGCATGTACTCGCTCAAACTGGCGCATTTGCTCAAGGAGCACACGGGCGCCGAGGTGTACAACTTCTACATTGACATGCGCACCGCCGGCAAAAACTACGACGAGTTTTACGGCAAGCTCTTGGATGAAGGCGTCCATTTCATCCGCGGGCGGGTGGGCGAAGTTACTGACTGGGCCTTCACCCCGGAGGAGGAGGGGCACCTGGTCATCCGCGTGGAGGACACCCTGGCCGGTTATGTCCGCCGCATCCCGGTGGACATGGTGGTGCTGGCCACCGGCCTCGAGCCGCAGGAAGACGCTCAGGACGTACGGCGCATGTTTAACATGAGCTGCGGCGGGGAGGGCTTTTTCCTCGAACGCCATCCCAAACTGGCTCCGGTCAACACGTTCACCGACGGCATCTATCTAGCCGGTTGCTGCCAGGGCCCCAAAGATATTCCTGATTCCGTGGCCCAGGCCGGGGCGGCTGCGGCGGAGGCGCTGGTCCTTGTGGACAAGGGCTATGTCGAGCAGGAGCCTAACACCGCTTTTGTTATTGAGAATGAATGCAGCGGCTGCAAGTCCTGCGTGCCGTTGTGTCCCTACACGGCAATCAGCTTCGATGACGCCAAACAAAAAGCCGTCATCAACGAAGCGTTGTGCAAGGGGTGTGGGACGTGTGTGGGGGCGTGTCCGTCGGGTTCGATTGTGCAGAACCTGTTTGAGGACGCCGAAGTGTTCAGTGAGATTGAGGGGGTGTTGGCGGAGTGAAGGAGAACTGGCAT
>JAOAIT010000012.1 GCA_026414565.1 Verrucomicrobiia bacterium | reverse complement strand
ATGCAAGCGTGGGGAACCATCGGCACGTATGAAGCCAGGGAGGAGGCAAATCCCATCCCACAAGATTCCTCTCCTCTGAACGGTGATTACAGCGTGGGCGTGTTGGTGGCGACGGTGATTCATAACGGCCCGAAGGCGGGGGTGTATTTTCCGTTTTATGATGGCAATGAGAACGTGATGGGTTACGTGCGGGGGGCGGATGGTTTGTTGGCGGCGCAATATGAGTACGGCCCCTTTGGCGAACTCCTCCGCGCCACCGGCCCCCTCTCCCAGAACTTCAACCCTCTCTTCTCCACCAAATACCACGACTGGGAAACCGGCCTCCTCTACTACGGCCACAGGTATTACAACCCTTCTACCGGCCGCTGGCCAAATAGAGACCCAATGGGCGAGGAAGCCGGAATGAACTGCTATTCGTTTCTGGGCAACGAACCAATTAGAGGCGACGACTACCTTGGTTTGTGGGATGAAACGGTTGACCTGCACGCCACGCTGCGGTGGGCATTGAAAGCTGGCTACCCAGCCGATGCCGCCCAAGCGGTTGCTGATGCCGACGAGGACGTTGACGAGATACTTTTCTCAACTTCCTACATCTTCGAGCCAGGCACGCAGTATCACTTTGACCGCAGCCTCAGCATGGATGTCAGGGTGGACACGCGGATAACAAAATACAAAGAGCACCTTGATAAGGCTAAAGACCTTTGCACGATTTCCAGGGGAAACGACGAACCGAGCGCAGCCGCGAAGCAACTCGGAACAGGACTGCATCCTTACCAGGACTGGATGGCACATGGCGACCACAATAAACGACTCCTTGGCAGCTTTAGCAGCCTGAAGGACATTCACAACGCCATGAGTCCGGCAAAAGGATCGAAAGATTTTCCTGATGACCCTGACTTGGACGCAAAGGGGTCGCCTGACGGACGTGCCACGTTTTCGGTTTTGCACTTTGTGGCTGACAAGAGCGGGAACATTCGCGATTGGGCGGATTACGAACGCGGCCACCAACGCTATCAGCTAACCCACTCAATGAGCAGTTCAGCGTTGCACGAATTCCGCGAATACGTTCGGGCAAACGGCGGCTGCAAGTGCAAGACATACTTCGGTGTCGAATGAGCCAAGTGCTCAGACGCAACTCGCCCCTCGTTCAAACATGCAAACGTCCCCTACATGAAAATGTCCTCTAAAATTCTGGTGGTTGCCAGTGCTGGCGCGGCGGCTGCAGTTTCGGTTATAGGCCCTTATTTTTTTGTGATTAGTGCTTTGTCGCCCACATCTCCCATCCGTCGCTGCGTCGAAAGTTGCTTGAGCGCCGTGGAACGAAGTGGCCGGTTTTTCGCCAAACTGATTGGTTTTTCAGAAATGCTAGAGCCGCGCGATGCCAATCTTGCCTACCTTGCCTACCTGCTGATCTACTTTGCACTGGTCGGCGCAGTGCTGGCGGTGTGTGGCTATTTGGGCATGACCCTGCTGTTGAAATTCCTCGGGCTTCGTGGTGTGAAACGGCGTGGCGGAGATTAGCAACGCGGCTGTCCCGCCAAAAGGTGTGAAGGAATCTAACCGTGCTCAGGCCGCGCAGGATGAAGTTCGGCCGCCCGTGCGTGTGCCACAGCGCCGGTTTCCCAGTGCGGCATAACGGTGGTGAACTCGGCTGGGGCGGAGGTGGATTAATCGCAAGCTGGCGACAGGAGGGAGATTTCGGGGGGGCCGAAGCCGGCACGCGTCCCGCGTGCGCTCCCCGAGACCTCGGGAAAAATGCGGCGCCGGTAGTGAAGGCAAAGGGGAGGGCGGTTAAACTTGTGGGAAAAAATGGTGGAGCCGACGAGACTCGAACTCGTGACCCCCACAATGCCATTGTGGTGCTCTACCAACTGAGCTACGACCCCAACCGGGGAGAGAAGGTACGTGCGCAGGCCGCGCTTGTCAACATTTTCGGCGGATTTTTTGCCCGCCCCAACGGGTGCGCCGCCGCCGCTGGGACGGGTGCTTATCCATTGCCACGGCCGAGGGATTGATGCTGCTGGGTCAGAAAATCACACCATTCCTCCATGCCCTGGCCGGTGCGGGCGGAAAGCTCAAAAACGCGGGCGTGATGACTGATGCGGCGCAAGTTGGCCAGGGCGCGTTCGCGATCAAAGGCGGTGGCCTCGGCCAGATCCATTTTGGTCACAAGGGCCGCGTGGGCGCTGTGGAACACCGGCGGGTACTTGAGCGGCTTGTCCTCGCCTTCGGTGACAGACAGCAGCACGGCCCGCAGATGTTCGCCGAGATCGTAGGCGGCGGGACAGACGAGGTTGCCGACGTTTTCAATAATCAGAATGTCCAGGGGCGTGCTTTCAAGCTGGCTCAAGGCCCGCCCCACCATCTCCGCTTCCAAATGGCATAAAGTGCCGGTGGTGATTTGCACCACCGGAATGCCCGCCGCCCGGAGGCGCGCCGCGTCGTTGTCCGTGGCCAGGTCGCCCACAATCACGCCCACCCGCAGCCGGCCGCGCAAATGCTCCGCCGTCTTCTGCACCAGCGTGGTCTTGCCGGAGCCGGGCGAGGAAAGCATGTTGAGCACCAGCCATTTTTTGGCCTGGAAAAAGCCGCGATTTCGCTCGGCATAACGGTCGTTTTTCTCCAGCAGCGATTGGTGAACCTCCACATGGTGGGGGGCGATTGCCTCGCCCTGGCCATGAGCATGCGCTAAGGGCGCCTGCGGATGTCCGTGCCCATGCCCGGGGTCGGTGGGGGGATTCATCGGTTGACCGTTGATTTGCACCGGCCCGCCCGCGCTGCATCCACAATCTTTGCACATATCAGGAAATCTCTATGCTGCAGAGTTCCAGCTCGCGCCCGCGCCGCAGCTCGCCATCCGCCCGGCCGCAGTGCGGACATTCCGGCAGAAAGTCGGGGCAGGGAAACTCCAACTGGCAGTGGGGGCACCAAAACGCGGCCGGCACGGTTTCAATTTCCAAAACGCCACCCTCTGCCATCGTGCCCAGGCTGGTGGCTTCAAAGGCAAATTGCAGGGCCTCAGGCACCACCCCGCTGAGCTGGCCCACCCGCAGACGCAGGCGGTGGATGCGCGTGGCGCCACGGGCCCGCGCCTCCTGCTCGGCCGTCAGCACGGCCCCCTGCATGATGCCAACTTCATGCATAAGTCCTGCAAAAGTTAACCCAAGGTGGCAGGGCTGGAAACCCCCTTTTTTGTGGGGGCCGGGTCATCGGGCCATCAGTTTCGACCAGGGCTTCGTGGGTGTCTAATCAGCCGCAGGGACAAACCCTGTATCAGGGCTGGCTCCAGCGCACGCGGTAAAACTGATACGCATGCGGCCCGGGTGAGGTCCGATAAATGACCGTGCGATTGGTGGTGGTGCTCCAGCCCACCACTGACCAGCCATCAAATTGCGATGTGGCTTCCAGGATCGGCGTCACGCCTTCCACCACAGGCAGGGAAATTTGAAAACCCTGTGGATTGAACACGGTGGCCACGGGGTTGGGAAGCTGGGCCCCGTAGATTTCCAGGCTTGCCTCTGTCACCGTTCCGGTGTCCAGGAGACGGGTGTCCCGCACGATGACCCGCCATGTGCCCCCGGCCAACTCGCCCCAGTGGCGGATCGAGGTAAAGGGCCATTGCTGGAGACTGGCGCTGCCCTCCAGCGCTTGGGCGGACAGCAAGAGGCTGGAGCTTCCAGCGGGAGATTGCAAAAGCACTTCAACCTGGCTGAGGTCAGGATGGCTTACTGTAAGGGTCACCCTTACGTGTTCAACGCGCAAGGGCAGCGGCGGCACGCTGAATGGAAGCTCCACACCGGCGGACTGGTTGTCGGGGATGGCCAGGGGCAGGTTGGTGAAAGGGGCTGACCACTGGCTTTGTGGGGGCAGGGGCACCCATTGTTGGGCCAGCGTCACAGCCGCCTCGGCATTGACCATTCCTGCACCACAGCGCGGATGAAACCGGAAACCGGCGGCATTGGTCGTCCATTCAGGGCTGGTGCTCTCCACCGGGCGGGCCGTGCGGAGCAGGATTTCTTGCACATCGCGCCATCCCAGTGCCGGGTTGGCTTCCAACATCAGGGCCACCACTCCCGCCACCGCCGGAGCCGCCGCCGACGTCCCGGTGAATTCAGCCGTATAATCGCCGGGATCTTCCCCCTCCTGACCGGAAAGGTCGGTGGTGGAGATTTTTTGGCGCAAGGGGACGCCCGAGGGCGCCACCACGTGCACACAGGCGCCGCCCTCGCTGTAGGCGGCAATCCGGCCGCGATCATCCACAGCGCCCACCGCCAGCGTCTGGATGGCATTTACGTAGCCGTCCATATTCGCATCCTCACCATTCTGGGCGCCATTGCCGGCCGAAAACACATAAATAACCCCGCGGCCGGAGCGTCCGGCCTCCACACCGTGGCGGAGGGCGGCGCGGGTGAGAGGACCCGGCCCGGCAAGCCGGCGTTGTCCGTCCAGTGCACCCCAACTGCAATTCATGATGTGCACGCGATCCAGCGCGTGAGACAGCGCCCGGGCCTCTTGCGCATCTGTGGTGGGGCCGCTGATCAACCGCACGCTGGCCACGGTGGCCTGGGGCGCCACCCCGCAAACCCCTAAACCATTGTGGCCGCGCGCCGCGGCCACGCCGGCCACCTGCGTGCCGTGGGTGTCGGAAAACAATGTGGGGCCGGCATCGGCATCCTCATCCAGATAATCGTAGGAGAGCGCCGCTGCCGCATTGTCTCGCAGGTCCCGATGCGATAATTCCACCCCGTCATCCACCACGGCCAGAACGATGCCCGCGCCGCGCACCTTTTCCCATATATTGGTCAAATGCAAATCCACCCCCGGCGTGCCGCCGTTCTGCCCCGTATTGAGCAGATGCCATTGCTGGGGGAAGCGCGGGTCATTGGGCAGCCATTTTTTTTCCAGCGAGTGTGCGGCAAGTTTTTCCCAATGGCGGATACCCCTCTGGTTTTGCAGCCAATGTTGCAGCGCGACAAGATCCCTGGCCGCGGGCAGAGATACAATCACCATTTCCGGCGCAAAGGGCAGGGTGAACTGGCGCGAATCCTCCGGCCAGCTCCAGCGTTGCCCTGGGGGACGACCGGTTGGGGGCTCAAGGTGCAGCACATAATAGTGCCGGGCGGGGGCGGGAGGAGCTGCCAAGTTCACTGCATTCTGGGCCTGGACCGTAAAGGCCAGTAACGCCAGGCATGGGCATAACAATCGCCTCCTCCGGCTCCCTGGATGGGCGTCATGAGTCGTCCCGAAACGCATGGCCCATTAAAATACCATCTTTCCTATTGCCATGCAGTTCATTCTTTGCTATATGAAAATTACCATGCATCGCCATTGGCAAATGGAAGAGTGCGTGGATGCCAGCTCAAACAAGACCTAAACCAACTTTGCATAACGCCATGCCCCGCGTGGCGGTCTAAGCGCCCTCGGGTGCGAAGGAATCATTTTTTCCTAATTTAATCACCTTATGCAAAAAATAAGTCGGTTTCATAAAAGTTTCGCCCCGCTCTGGCTTGCGGCCCTGCTCCCTTGCCTCAGTCTGGCGGCGGCCACTGCACCATACTTTGAGGACTTTGAGGGCGCGATTGGCCCCGAATGGACGGCTCCGTCCCTCGTGACAGAAGAACCGCTGCGCTTCACCCGGTGTCTGGGCCGGGCCGGCGCCCAAACCCTGACCTTGGAGGGATTGTCTCCCGGGCAAACCTATCGGTTGTGGTTTGATTTATATATTATTGATGCCTGGGATGGCGGAAACACCAACACCGGCGATTTGTTTTTGGTTTATGTGGATGGTACAAACGTTTTCCGGCATTCCTTTGCCAACTTTAACAACAACCCTCCTTCGGGCACGCAAACGTTTCCGCGGCAACCCGACGAGGGCCGGGTGGAGCTGGGGTTCAATGTGCCCAGCGGCTATCGGGATGCCATCTATCGCAGTGTCGAGATTCTTTTCACCCCCACCGGCAGCGTCTCCACCCTCATCTTCAATGGCACCAATTTGCAGGCGGGTGAGGAAACTTGGGCTATAGACAATGTGGAGGTGCGCCTGGCTGCCGCGGTGACCAATACGATCCTGCGCTCCACCACCCTCCCGCCGCATCAATCCACCAATGCCGTGGCCATCAACTTTTTCGCCGTGGCTGCCACTCAACCTTTGAATGCCGCCTCCGCCACCAACACTGCCAACTGGTCCTTGCGTGAGGCGGGGGCCAACGGTGTTTGGGGAGATGGAGATGATGTCGTGGTCCCCATGGGGCTCAGCCTGGCCCCGTTTTACCAGACTGGCCGTAGTGTGTTGTTCACTATTCTTAATCCTCCATTGCCCCCCGGCCGCTACCGGCTGCAAAGCGGAGCCGGACTGCTGGACACCAACGGCGTGGCGGTGCCGGTTTTTACGCGGGATTTTGTGGTGATTGCCCCTTATCCCGGCGCAGTGGAAACCGTCAATAACGATTCAGCCGCCTCGGCCACCCCCCTGTTGCTGTTGGAAACTCCGGCCGGCTTGGGATTTTTGACGGCTTCTGGTGTGGGCCAGTTTGACTCACTGACCGATGAGGATTTCTGGCGCTTTGATGCCGAGGCCGGGGACATTCTGACCGTTAGGGTGGAGACCCAGGGCGGCGGCTCCACGCCCCGCTTGCAACTCCAGAATCTGGCCGGCTCTTCCCTGGCCAACGTGGTGGGCAGTGCCGCTGGCGTGGCCACCATTCAGCGTTACCAATTTGCCTCCGCGGGCACTTATTACCTGCGCGTGTGGAGCACGGACCGCGCCGTCCCCTATGCCTTGCGGGTGGATTTAGGCCGGCAATGCTCCTTGGAAGCAGAACCTAACAACACTTTTGCCACGGCAAACAACTTGACTTATACGGTCCAGCCGGGCGTTTTGCGTGCCCGGATGGCCGGAAGCCTGCCCGGCGAGGATGACGCGGGCGATTACTTCAGCCTGGGCCGCTTGAACGTCGGCAATGCCTTAACTGTTTTCCTGCGATTGCCAGAGGGTTCAACCCTTAGGGTGGCTGACGCCCAGGTCCGTTTATTCATGGCCGGAAACACCAATAGCCTCGCCACCGCTGTGGGCGATACCCTGAATTACCCGGTGACGACCAATGCCGACTATTACCTGCACGTTGCCAGCACCAATCGCGCCTGGCGCGGCCAGTACGTGCTTGACATCCTGGTGGGCGACGGAGTGCGGCCGGAGGTTGCTTCCACCACGCTGCCGGCGGAAGGTGCCGCCAGCCTGGGGGTGTGGGACCGTTTCAGCCTCTCCTTTTCCGAGCCGATGCAAAGCGCCACGGTGACCAACGCCGCCTTTTATGAACTGCGTGGGGCGGGGCCCGACAACCTCTTCAATACGGCCGATGATGAGCTTTATACCGTGACCTGCGCCAACTATGGGGGCGGACTGAGCGCTGATTATCTGGTGCCCGATGGACCGCTCCAACCGGGTTTGGTGCGGCTGACGGTGTCCACCAACCTAACGGATCGGCTGGGCAACCCGCTGGTGACCTTTTCCCGCATTTTCACCATCACCAATCCGCCGGGATACGTTTTGGAATCGCGTTTCAACCACATCCCGGCGCGCAGCGGTTATTTTACGCCGAGTCCCGCCGCCCCGGCTGATGGCACCTTTGCCAGCCTGGGGGCTGTGGCCAGCCTGAGCAATCCTTTCCTGCCGGCCAGCGCTGACCTGAATCAAGATGGACGCCCTGATTTGCTCATTCCCAATTATGGCAACAACACCCTCCTGCTGCTGACCAATGACGGCCGGGCCGGCTTTCAAACCTTGACCAATCTGAGCGGTTTCAGCAGCCCCCGGGCGCTTGTGGCGGGGCGGTGGGGCCCTTCCAGCAACGCCTTTCTGGCGGTGGCTAATTTCCTGCCCAGCACCTTGAGCATTGTCCGGGAAACCAACGGTATTTGGACCCTGATCACCAACCTGAGCGGCTTCAATCGCCCCGCCCACATCGTGGCCGGGGATTGGAACCGTGATGGCCATCTGGACCTGGCCCTGCCCAACTCCTTGGGGGGCAATGTCCGGCTGGTTTTGGGCAATGGCGACGGCACCTTCCAACTGAGTTCCAACTACACGGTAGGCTCCGGCCCGTCTTATCTGGCGGCCGCGGATTTGAATGGAGATGGACGCCTTGACCTGGTCTCCGCCAACAGCAGTGCCGGCTCTTTCAGCCTGCTGCTGGGCAACGGCGATGGGACTTTCCAGCCCGCCCAGCATTGGCCGTCCGGGGGGGACACGCGCTCGGTGGCTGTGGGGGACGTGAACGGCGACGGCCGTTTGGACGTGGTGACCTACAGCGCCGCGGAAAGCACCATCAGTGTGTTTGCCGGCAACGGTGACGGGACCTTCCAGGCCCGCCGAAGTTGGGCGGCAGGCACGCCGGATGCCAGCCAGATCGTGTTGGCTGATGTCAACCAGGACGGCGCCCCTGATGTGCTGATACCGAGTTACACCAGCGAGGGATTTGTGGCGGTGCTGTTAAACAATGGACAGGGGCAATTCCCCAGTCTTTACCAGCAAAGCATCGGTTACTATCCCGTGGGCGTGGCCGTGGCCGATTACAACGGCGACAATCGCCCGGATTTGGCGGTGACTCTATATCATGGCAACCGTCTGGAAATCGTCCTGGGCAATCCCGTGGCCGCCCTCGCCGAAGACCCGCCCGGCTCCGGCCTACGCAGCGGCTATGTGCGCGGCAACATCAGCGACGCCAATGACATTGACTATTTCCGGTTTACCGGCCAGGCCGGGGATCAACTCCAGTTGGCCATCGAAAACCTGATTTCTGACAATGCCACGGGTCTCCGGGTGGACCTTTACACGGCCGGCGGTCAGTACCTTCTGGCCCTCCAGCCGGATTGGACGGGCTGGGGACAATCCTCCATCATCACCCTTCCCTATACAGGCACTTACCTGGTCACCGTGCGCCAGTGGTACGAATTTCGGGGAGAGTATCGCCTGCGGGTGAGCACCCTCCGACCGCCGGCACGGTTTGAAGTGGAAAATAATAACAACCAGGCCAGTGCCTTTGCCCCGGCCTGGTCCCTGGCCAACAACCTTCTCACCAGCCGCACTGCCGGCTACCTCAGCCGCGGCGACGGGGCTGGGGATTGGTTCAAGTTGGGGACGCTTGCCCCCGGCGCCACCGTGCAGGCCGCTGTGGCCCAGCCTGCCTCCAGCGGTTTTCCGGCCATCCTGTCCATCATCAATGCTTCTGGCCAGCTCCTCACCAATTCCCCATCCGGGGTGACCAATTTTCAGTTCGTGGTGCCTGCCGGTCCGGCCGGTGAATGGTTCCTCCGACTGACGGGTGAACCCGGCTCGCCTCCTCTGGAGCTGGAAGGCCAGACCAACACCGCCCTTTACTTCACCGGCAACCAGTGCGTCCAAATCCCGGACAGCCCCAGTTTGCGGCCGGTGAACTTCACCTTGGAAGGATGGGTCAACTTTACCACCCTCAACTACATTCAGCACTTATTTGCCAAAACCTGGGGCTCGGGCACGGACAATTCTTATGTGGTCTGGTACGAAGGCGGCAGTTTGCGGGCCTATTTGCGGGGCGGCCCGAGCCTTAGCTACACTTGGACACCGCAACTGGGGCGCTGGTATCACGTGGCCTTTGTCTTTGATGACGCGGCCAACACCCACGTGCTGTACCTCGACGGCAATGTCGTGGCTTCCGGCTCCGTCACCGTTTCCGCGACTTATGATGGACATCCCCTGCTGTTGGGGGCGGACACCCAGAACGAGAATATAACCGATTTTCTCGTTGGCAAACTGGACGAAGTGCGGCTGTGGAATGTGGCCCGTTCGGCGGCCGAGATTAATGCGGATCGTCTCCGCCGCTTGAACGGCAATGAGCCGGGCCTGGCTGGCTACTGGCGCCTGGATGAAGGCAGCGGTTTTATCGCCCAGGATGCCACCAGCAATAACAACCATGGCACCCTGCTCAATCAACCCATTTGGATTTACAGCCGCGGCGCCGCACAACCGCCCATGGCGCTGATGACCCAGTATTTGCTCACCCTGACGCTGGCCGATGCCGCCCCCCTAACCGTGGTGAGCGACAACCTGCCGGCCAACGGCTCGACCGTTAATCTCATCCTGCAAAACTTCACTCTGACCTTCAGCCAGGAATTGGCCGGTCAGATTAACAACTTAAATCGCATCTTCCGCCGCCAGGGAGGCAGCGTCTATCTGTTGACCGATGCCAGCGGCTCTTGGGACCAGGCCCAGGCCGCCGCCCAGGCCCTCGGGGGCCACTTGGCCACCATCAATGACGCCGCCGAAAACCAATGGCTGTGGGATGCTTTCCGCAATTATGGCGATCTGTGGATTGGTTTGAATGACAAACAGGTCGAGGGCGTTTTCCAGTGGGTCAGCGGCCAGCCGTTCACTTATACCAACTGGCTGTCGGGCAGGCCCAACAACAGTGGCGGCGCTTACGGGGTTTTCCTGGATGACAGCACCGGTCGCTGGAGCGACTCCAGCAGCACCTCGTTGCGCGGTATCATTGAAATACCGGCCTTGCCGGACGCCGATGCCGATGGACTGCCCGATTCCGTGGATGACCATCCCAACGATCCCCGCAACGGCGTTGAGCTTCGCGCCGCCGGGCCGGATGACACCTTCGACACGGCGGATGATGAACTTTATGACCTGGACACCACCGGTTACACCGGGGGCTTGTCCTTGGGGCTGTATGTGGTGGATGGACCGCTGCAGCCGGGACGCTATCGGCTGAGTGTGACCACCAGCGTCAAAGATCGTCTGGGCAATCCCCTCAATTCCATCTGGACCCGGTATTTTACCGTGGTCCCCATCCCTGGCTTGGTCATGGAAAACCGCAACAACAACACCGCAGCCACCGCCACCAGTCTCAGTTCTACTCCCGGTGCAGGCAGCAGCGGCTCCTTGCTGCTGCAGACCAATCTGCTGTCGGGCGCCAACCCCCATTTCCCTGTGGTGGGGGATGTTAATGGCGACGGCCGGCTGGATTTGATCCTGGGGAATCACAACGGCAATTCGCTCTCGGTGTGGCTGGGGCAGCCCCAGGGCGGTTGGCAATTGTTCACCAATCATGCCTTGGGGGGGCGGCCTTTGGGGCTGGCGCTGGCCGATTTCAACCGCGATGGCCAACCCGATGTGGCGGTGGCCAATTACTCGGGCAATTCCTTGCAGATTCGGCTGGGCAATGGCACGGGCCTATTCCAAGCCTTCACGAATTATCCCACCCCCAACCAACCCTATTACCTGGTGGTGGCCGATTTTAACCGGGACAACCTGCTGGACATTGCCACCGCCAATCTCAACGGTGGCAATATCAGCGTGTTTTTGGGCAATGGCGACGGCACTTTCCAGCCACGTTCTGACATCGCGGTGGGCAGCGGGGCGTATCAGATTGAGGCGGTGGACCTCAACGGGGACAGCCGCCTGGACCTGGTGGTGGTGTGCCGCAATGCCAACTCGCTAAATGTTCTCCTCGGCAATGGCAATGGCACCTTTGCCGCACCCGTCAGCTACCCCTTGGGCACCACCGGCGGCGGCCTGGCCGTGGGCGACATGAATAACGATGGACGCGTGGATGTCGTGGTGGCCGCCGGCAACAACTTGCGCATTTACCCCGGCCTGGGGGACGGCTCCTTTGGCCCGCCGCAGGTGGTGGATTTCGGCGGATGGGACAATTACCATCTGCTGCTCCACGATTTGGATGGAGATGGGCGGCTGGACGTGTTGATCCCTGATTACTCTTCGGCCCGTTTCATCACTGTGGCCAACCTGGGAGGCGCTTATGCGGCGCCTTTGATTTACAATTTCAGCAGCCGCCCTCTGGCGGTGGCCAAAGGGGATTTTAATCAGGATGGCCGCATGGATTTTGCTGTGGCTGATTGGGACAACAGCCAGCTCCAGATACTCACTCTGTCCGGCGCCCACAGGCTGGCTTTGGACACCGCCACCGGTGCGCGTTATGGCGGCGGCCGTGGCGCCATTGTTTCCGATAATGATGTGGATTTCTGGAGTTTCTCCGGCATGGCCGGCGAGCGCATGACGCTTGCCACGGAGACCGTTGACGCCCTGGCGGGGGCCGGTTTGAGCTATTTCCTTTACGGGCCGGATGGCCAGCAAAAATCTTCTTTTTACCCGGATTACAATGGCTACGGAACCTTTACCTACGTATTGCCCGGCTCTGGCGTGTACACTTTGCGCGTGGCCCAAAATTACCAATACCGCGGCGAATACCGTTTTCGCATTACTCTGTCGCCTGCGGCCCTGCAACATGAGGCCGAGGCCAACAACGATCTGGCCTCTGCCAACACCCTCACCTTCACCTTGTCCGAAGGGCGGCAATCAGCCGTTGTGCTGGGCTATGCGGGACGCACCGATGCGGGTGACTTTTTCCGGCTGGGCAATCTCTCCGAAAACACCCTCGTTAATCTGCGCGTCAGCCGGCCCGAATTGAGCGGTTTTGTGCCGCAACTGGCGCTCATAAATGCCGGCGGCCAGGTGATCACCAACGTGGCGGCAGGCGCCACGAATCTGGCTTATATCATTCCAGCAGGAGGTTCAGGCACTTATTTTGCCCGGCTGCTGCCTGGCCATCGGGGGCGGCCCGGCGCCCCGGCGGTTGGCCTATCCTTTGATGGCGCAAACGATTACCTCAATGCGGGAGCCTGGACCCCCGGCACGCGCTGGACGGTGCATGCCTGGGTGCAGTTGCGCAGTTACCAGGGCGGACGCCGCGGCCTGGTGGGATCGGCCTCCGATTGCCGCGACTGGGGGGTGGTCACCACTGACGGACGGTTTGCGCTCAATGTGCGTCCACCGGGCGGCTGTGGGACGACTTACGTCGCCGGGGGCCTGTTGCCCGAATTGGGCCAATGGTACCATGTGGCCGGGGTCTGTGATGGCACCAATGCCTGGCTTTATATTAACGGAGAATTGGCCGCTTCTGGGCCGGTGGACCGCAACTACACCGGCACGGCGGCTGGGGTCTGGATTGGCGGGGAGGTGTGTTGCGGCAATTACTTCGGCGGTTTGATTCAGGGAGCCGGGATTTGGAATCGGCCCTTGTCCGTGACGGAAATCCAGTCCCTGATCACCAATGCCCCGGCCGGCAATGAATCGGGCTTGATGGCCTATTGGCCGCTACAAGAGGGCAGTGGCGCCATCGCCTCTGACATCAGCACCAACGCGCGTCCTGCCACGCTGGTTAATGGCCCGGAGTGGCTGAACCTTGCTCCGCCCGCGCTTAATGTGATCGGAGCACTGGCCCATTATCGGTTGGACGCCGAACTGGTGGACACGCAGCCGCCTTTGGTGCTGGCCGTGTCCCTCCCGCCGGAAGGCTCATCCACCAACGCCATCCTGGATCGTTTTACGATTCAATTTTCAGAGGACATGCTACCGGCGTCCGTACAGGCCGGCACCAATTACTGGCTGGTGCATGCCGGAGCGGATGGCCAATTTGGCACCGCGGATGATTTCAATTACACCGTGCTCAATTCCCCCACCTACACCAGCGGCACCAATGCCTCTTTCCTGATCTCGGACGGCCCGCTCCAGGCCGGCTGGCATCGCCTTGTCATCACCACCAATCTGGCGGATACCACCGGCCTGCGCATGACGGCGCCGTTTGTTCGCCAGTTTCACGTGGCCAACGTCCCCGGCTATATACTGGAAAATCGCGCCAATAACTCCATCGGCGGCGCCACGTCGCTGGGCCTGGCCCGGACCAACCGCCCGGCGGGCAGTTTCCAGGCGGGGGCCCCCGAATTATTGAGCGGCCAGGCAGAATCCCTGGCCATAGGACAACTGAACGCTGACACCAACCTGGATTTGGTGGTGCCCATCTACGAAAACAGCACCCTGGCGGTGTACACCGGCAGAGGGGATGGCACATTTCAGTTGCGCACCAACTTCACCGCCGGCAACGGGGCCTTGACCCCGTTGCTGCTCCATCTCAATGGCGATGCCCACCTGGATTTGGTGGTGGGCAATTACCTGGCCAATACTTTTTCGGTGTACCTGGGCAATGGCGATGCCACCTTCACCTGGCTGACCAATTACGCCACGGGCCAGCGGCCTTATGGCATGGTGGCGGGCGATTTCAACCGGGATGGCCGCCAGGATGTGGCCGTGGCCAACTTTAATTCCTCCACCCTTTCCGTGTACCTGGGCAATGGCGACGGCACCTTCCAGCCGGGGGTGACGTATCCGGCCGGCGGCGGCACGATTAAAGTTGCCACCGGCGATCTTAATGGCGACGGGCACCTGGATTTGGTGACCGCGGATCAAAATGCCGTGACCTTGAGTATATTCATCAACCAGGGCAACGGCACTTTCAATCCCCGTTATACCCTTGACACCCATACCACCCTGCGCAGCCTGGCCGTGGCGGATTTGGATGGAGATGGGGCGCTTGACCTGCTTTCCGGCCACGATGACGGCGTGGTGAACTGGTTCCGGGGCCGGGGCAATGGCACCTTCCTCCCGCGCCAGACTGTGGCCACCGGGGCCTACGTGATTTACTCGTTGCTGCCGGTGGACCTGAATGGGGATGGCCGCCTGGATTTGGCTCTCGCCGATTATTATTACAACCGGGTGCTGGTCTTGTTAAATAGCGGCCAGGGCCAGTTTGAAGGAGCCGCCCGCTATTCTTACTCGGGCTCTTCCTATTTCAGCGATGTGAAAGCCGGGGATTTCAACGGCGATGGCCGCCTGGACTTGCTGGGGCTGGCCTATGGTTCCCGCCGGTTTCAAGTCTGGTTGCAGGATGATACCGAACTGCTGGCCGCCGATGGTCCCCAGGTCTTCACCTCCCTGGCTCGTGGCAAACTGCTGGATAACAGCGATCAGGATTTTTGGAGTTTTTATGGGCAGGCCGGTGACCGCGTGCAGGTGGCCATGGAAACGTTGGGCAATCCGGCTGGCTCGGGTTTGTCTGCGGCGCTGCTGCGTCCCGATGGCTCCGAGCTGATGACCACCTACGGAGGTTATTATGGCAGCGGCGTCGGTTATGCCCTGCTGCCCCTCAGCGGGCGTTACACGGTGCGAATTTCGCCCAATTACGATTACCGTGGCGAGTATCGCCTGCGCCTCTCGCTGCTCAAGCCGTCCACCCAGGCGGAGAGCGAGGATAACAGCGGCATCAACAACGCCAGCTCGCTGGCCTTCACCGCAGCGCCTGGCCGGCGGAGTGTGCAGGTCTTTGGCTCGCTCCACGCGGAGGATAACCAGGACTTTTACCGCCTGGGTAATTTATCGGCGGGCACCTTTATCAGCCTGACGCTCAGCCGCCCCGCCTCCAGCCAACTGCAACCCGTCCTGGCCATCTTCCGCGACGGCACCCAGGTGGCCATCGCCAATGCGGGGGAAACCAATCTGTTCTATTCCATCCCGGAGGGGCAGGGGGGCGCCTACTATGCCCGGGTGAGTGCAGCCTCCGGCACGCAGGGATTGTTATCCCATTATCTCCTGGATCTTGGTTTGAATGACATCACGCCGCCGCGGGTGGTGTCCAGCACGCTCCCGGCTTCGGGCACCGCCTCCACCTCCTTGTGGGATGGCTTTAGCGTGACGGTCAACAAGGACGTGGATGTGGCGGCTTTGTCCGCTCTGAGCAATTTGCGATTGCGCAATGGCCACGCCTATTTCTTCACCGCCAGCGGGTTGACCTGGCGCGATGCCCAGGCCCAGGCGGCGGCCCGGGGCGGCTATCTGGTGTCCATCAATGATGCGGAAGAAAACGCCTGGATATTGGCCACTTTCGGCAGCGATTTCTTCATTGGCCTGACGGATGAAGACCAGGAGGGCACGTGGGTCTGGGCCAGCGGTGAGCCCGTGACCTACCTCAACTGGAATGGCGGCGAACCCAACAACTCCGGCAACGAGGATTACGTGCAATTCCTCTCCAATGGCCGCTGGAATGACGTGGGCTCAGGATACACGTCCCGCGGCCTGGTGGAAGTGGCGGGCGCCGACAGCGACGGCGACGGCCTGCCGGATGCGGTGGATCCCTATCCGAATAATCCCATTAATCTGGTGGATTTGCGCAGTGCCGGCCCTGATGGCCAGTTTGATACGGCAGATGACGAAGTCTATCGTCTGAGCCTGGGGGCATACAGTGGGGGCAACACCCTTAATCTCTCCATCACTGACGGTCCCTTGCAGCCGGGTGTCTATCGGCTGCAAATCACCGGCGATTTGCGGGACACCTTTGGCAACCAGGCTGGCGCGCCCTACGAGCAGTATTTCACCATCGCCAACCTGCCCGGTTTCAACCTGAAGAGCCGCACCAATTTCTCCATATCCTCGGCGGATGTCCTGCAATTCCAAACCCTGGCGGGCGGGCTGCGCCTGGCCCTGGGACGGGGCAAGCGGTACAATGACAGTGATACGGACTACTACCGTTTTACCGGCAGCACGGGGGAGGTGGTCTCCCTGGCGGTTGATGCGCCTGGCAATCCGGGCGCCAGCTCGCTGCGTTACCAGATTCTGGCGCCGGATGGCACCGTCCTTCTCACCTACGATCCTGACTACTATGGCAGCGGGGTCGCGCCGTTGTTGACCTTGAACACCAACGGCGCCTTTACCGTGGTGGTGAGCCAGTACTACAACTACCTGGGCGAGTACCAATTCCGGCTTGCCCTCGCGCCACCGCCGGCCATTAACGAGGCGGAGGACAACAGCGCTCTCAGCTCCGCCAACCCCTTGCCCCTTGCCACGCAGCAGGATCAACGCCTGGGCTATGCCTTCGGCATGGCGAACTCGGTGGGTGAGCTGGATTATTTCCACCTGGGTTACTTGACCAACGGCACCACCGTTTTCCTCCTGGGGCGCACGCCCACCGGCAGCACCATGGCGCCGGCCGTCAGTCTCTACAATGCCCTGGGCCAGTTGCAAAACGAAGTCGGCGGCGGCAATCCCGGGGACGCCGCGGCCGAGGTGCGCATCATCGCGGATGGCCCATATTACGCGCTGGTGCGCGGCACCACCCCGGCCACGGGGTTGCGTGCTCACTACGTGCTGGAAGTCCGCGCCGTGCCCACCGGCACGGTGACCTTCCCCAACCTGCTTGTTTCCAGCGTCAGCCTGCCCGGCGGCCTGCCGCTTAGCGGCCAGACCGTCACCTACTCCTTCACCGTCGTGAACACCGGCACGCTGGCCACGGCCGAGGCCAGTTGGTTTGACCGGGCGGTCTTTTCCACCAACACCATCCTGGGCGACGCTGATGATATCCCGCTGGGGTTCTTCCCGCACGTGGGCGTGCTCCAGCCCGGCCAGGCGTACACCGTTTCCAATTCCTTCCGGCTGCCGGACGGCATTAGCGGCAACTATTACCTGATCGTGCACACGGACTCGGGGGATGCCGTCAACGAGTTTCTGTTTGAGTCGGACAACATTTACGTATCCCCCACCACCTTCCCCGTTCAACGAGCTCCGTACCCGGATTTGAAAATTGAAGGATTGACCCTCTCCGGGCCGGATGGCAGCGGCGCCTATACCTTCACCTGGAACACGGCCAACCGCGGCACGGCGCCCGCGGTGGGAGGATTCCATGAGCGTTTCTTTGTGCGCCGGCTGCCGGCGGGCGTGGTGGTCACCAATGTGGAGCTGGCGGTGAGTCAGGATTTGTCGGTGAACGCCGTAGTCCCGCAGGCGTTTGTCCTCACCGCCACCAATCCGGGGGATTACCGCATTGAAATCACCACCGATGCCCGCAACGCGCACTTTGAGATGGATGCGTTCAGCCACGCCAGCGCGGAGGCCAATACCGTCACCACCAATTTTGTCATCGTCCAGATCTTCCCCATCACCGTGGCGGCCCAACCGCCGGGGGCCGGCGTGGTGAGCGGTGGCGGCAACTATGCCCAAGGCGCCGCCGTGACCGTCACCGCCCGGGCACTTGCTCAGGAGCTGCCCTACTTCTTTGTTAATTGGACGGAAAATGGAGTGTTTCAGAGCGCCTCCACGAATTACACTTTTGTGGCGACACGCAGCCGTCAGTTGGTGGCCAACTTCAGCCTGCCCACCTATTTATTGCTGGCCTCCAATGCACCCGCCGGGGCGGGCGTGGTGGCGGGGCAGGGGACGTTCTTCCATGGCACCACCAACGTGTTGACGGCCCTGCCCAACCCGGGCTACGGCTTCAGTAACTGGACCGAGAACAGTGTGGTGGTGGGCCTGAGCGCCACGTTGACCAACGTGGCCCTGAGCAACCGGTTTGTGGTGGCGAATTATTATGAGTTAAACCCCTTCCATCGGGTGACCACCGCCACCTCGCCCACCAACGTGGCCGAGGTCACGGGCGCCGGCGTTTACCTGAATGGTGAGTCCGCCACCTTCAGCGCCCCGGCCTCCGTCACCAATCCGCCCAATATCTACCTTTTCCGGGAATGGCGCCTGAGCAACGTAATCGTGAGCGCCAGCCGCACGTTCAGCCGCTCGTTCACCACGCAGGATCCCACCAACCTGCATTTTGTGGCGCATTATGACGCCGTCAGCATTCAACCGCTCCTCACCAACGTGCTGGCCAATTTCCCCAATCCGGTGCCGGCCACCACCAATTTCCTCATGCGCCTGCAATTTAATCGCAGCATGAATGCCGCCCTCGCGCCGTGGGTGGTGTTTTCCAACCGCCAGAACAGTGTGCTCATCACTGTGACCAACGGCGGCCGCTGGCAATCGCTGCAGGTCTCGAATGACACCTACGCCCTGCCGGCGCTCACTTTCGCCGCGGGCGCAGAGGGCCAGTATGACGTCTGGGTTTCCCAGGCGCAGGATGTTTTCGGGGTCACCATGGCGCTCACCAACGCCTTCCTGGTGCAGGTGGATGTGACCGCACCGCCCCTGCCGGTGCTGACGTTGAGCGCCTCCAACAGTTCCTCGGTCACCGTGCAGTGGACGGCTTACGCTGCGCCGCCGGATGTCGCGGTGTACCGGGCTTTTATCCGCACCACCAACTACGCCAGCATTCTCAGTTTGCCCATCGCGGCCAGTTTGTCCCCCAGCACCCGCAGCTTTACTTTTGGCGGACTCAACCTGGATACCCCCTATTATGTGACCGTGGTGCCGGTGGACGTGGCCGGCAATTTTGCCGAAGCGGTCCAGCCGCTCATGGTTTACCTTCCCAGCACCGTCCCCCCGCCGGTGGCCGTCACAGTGACTCCTGCGGGCGCCGATTCGGCCAATGTCACCTGGGGGGCGTATTCGACGGCCGGGCTGTTCGGCTTCGCCGGATTCCGGTTGTATTATGAAACCAATGCCTTTGCCACCGTGGCCGGCCTGACAGCCCGCGCCACCCTGGGTGCGGGAGCGCGCTCGGCATGGGTGGAGGGGCTGGACCGGCGCTTCACCTATTACTTCGCCGTGGTGGGATTCAACGGCACCAACGGATTTAATCCGAACGTCACCCCGGCCACCTGGAGTGATCCCTATGCGGGTAACATCACCACTGACCTCACCCTGGGCGGGGCAGGGCAGGTGGTGGAGGTGTTGCAGCCCATCCACGTGGTGAATAATGCCGTGCTGACCATTCCGGCGGGCACTACCGTGCGCTTTGCCCCTGGCGCAGGCATCACGGTGAGCCAGGGACGCCTGCTGGCCAATGGCACCGCCCTGGAGCCCGTGGTGTTGACCTCCTTCAGCGATGTGTCCGGCGGCAACCCCATGCCAGGCGACTGGCAGGGAGTCACGCTGGGGGCGGGGGCGGGCGGTTCGGTGTTGCGCCACGTTTTTGTGCGGTTTGGCCGCGGGTTGATCCTGGACGGTTGTGCTCCCACCGTGGAGGCCTTCACCGGCTTGTACAATCAGCCGGCGGCACTGCAACTGCGCAATGGCGCCACGCTCGACACCGCCGAGGCCCTGCTGGCCTTCAACAGCTACGGCGCCTGGCAATCAGACACGGCCTCGCTGAAACTCAGACAATCCGTTCTCAAGAACAACGGCACCAACGCCTGGAATACCGGCGCGCAACCTTTGATTGCGACACAGGTTTGGTGGGGCAGCGCCCTGGCCGCCGATGTGACCGCCGGCGTGGCCGGATTGGTGACCACCTCGCCTTTCCTGACGGGCGAGCCTTTGTTGACGCCGGCCCTGGGCATTTCCAATCATGTGACCCAGGTGGGCACCAGCAATGTGCTTCTGCGCCTGGCCTGCCGCACGGCCGAGGCCATGCGCCTCAGTGAGGACTCGGTGTTTCGGGGGGTGTTTTACGAAAGCTTCGCCCCGTGGCAGTGGTTCACGTTGTCGGAAGGCGGGGGATCCAAGACCATTTACGCGCAATTCCGCAGCGTTACCGGCAACACCAGCGCGCCAGTGTCGCTGACGATTACCTACCTGGCCCAGGGACCGGTGATTTCCAGCTTCAGCCTGAATGAAGGCCAGCTCCTCGAGCGGCCCTTGCTGGTGACGGGCGCCGCCAGCGCCCCGCTGGGCATGGCCTCGATGGAGTTCTATGTTAACAACCGGGGGGTCTCGACCAATGCCGGCGGCGCCTTGAGTTTCTGGTGGGATGTGCGCCTCTACAGCAACGGCATCCATCGCGTGAAATTGCTGGCGCGCGACACTGCCGGCCGCATCGCCACCCTGGAGCGCAACGTGGCCATTGCGCCTGCCCCGCCGCCGGTGCCGGCGATTGCCACACCCGCGGTGGATTTGATTGTGACCAGCAACCAGGTGGCCGTGGCGGGAACGGCAGAGCCGGGCATCGGCGTGCGCTTGTTGCGCAACGGCGCCCTGGCCGGACAAACCACCGCCAATAACCAGGGCCAGTGGTTCCTCGCGTCGGTGTCGCTGGTGGAGGGGGAAAACGTGCTGGTGGCCAGCGCGTTTGATGCCTTGGGCGCCGCCGCTTCCGCCCCCCGCCGGGTGGTGCTGGATAGTGGTCCGCCGGCCGCGCCGGAGTTGCAACCGCCCACGTATTACCCCGGCCGCGGCGTGGAATGGGCGTGGCGTTTTGCGCCCACCGGCGAGCGTCCCACGCGCTTCCGCCTATTCTGGCACACCGCGCCGTTTACCACTCCTGCGGGCGCCAGCGGCCAGTCGCCGTTAATAGTCAATCAACTGATCTACACCCTCCCGGTGATGCCGGCCGGCGCGTTGCATGTCGCGGTGGTGGGTTATGATGACGCCGGCAACGCCAGTCCCTTGTCGAATCTGGTGCCCTATGCCCACGATCCCAACCCGCCGTCTTTCACCATTGCTTTTGACAAGGCCTCCCCGGTGGGCACCGGCCCGTTGCGCATCACGCTCACGGCCAATGAACCTCTGGCCGAGACCCCCTCCCTGACGTTGAATTACGGCACCGGGCCCATAACCCTGACCGTCAGCAATGTGGCCCTGAACACCTACGCTGGCACGCTGTTGGTGGGGCCGCTCACCCCCTCCCGGCCGGTGAGCTTCACGGTTTCCGGCCGCGATCTGGCGGGCAATGTATTCAATGGCGCGCCCGCGGGGCCGCCGCTGGTCATTGATGTGACGCCGCCGGTGGGCAGCATCACCACCGTGCCGGTCTCCCCGGTGCAGGTCACCAACGTCACCGCCATCCAGGTGCAGCTTTCCCTCAGCGAGCCGGTGGCGCCCGGCTCCACGCCGCAACTGGCTTTCACGCCTCCGTCCGGGGGCGCGCCCATCACCGTGCCGCTCACCGGCGCCGAGAGCAACTGGAATGGCACGCTTACCCTGACCCCCGCAGCCGGCGCCGGTTTTGGCCAGTTCACTCTGACCGCGGTGGATGCGCTGGATAACGTGGGCAATGGCATTACGCGGGGGGCTTCCCTTGAGATTTACAACTCGGCCCTGCCCACTCCGCCGGCGGCGCCCGCGCAGCTCCGCGCCACCAGTCTTAGCGGGGGCTACATTCGCCTGGAGTGGACGGCGGTTTCCAATGCGGAGATTTACCGGGTGTATGCCGATCCCGGCAGCAGCGGCGTGCCCCAAACGCTGGTGGCCGACAACGTGGAGACCACGCTGCTGACCAACCTGCCGCCGGCCGATGGTGCGTATCGCTTTGCCGTCAGTGCCGCCCGGCGCGGCGCCGAGGGCGGCAAGTCCCTGGCCGTGACAGCTGTCAGTGATCGCACGCCGCCGCCAGCCCCCACCAATGTGACGGTGCAACTGGTGGCCAATGGACTGCGCGTGGCCTGGCAGCCGGGGCCGGGCGAGTCGCAGGACCAGTTCCGCGTCTATCGCAACGGCGCGCTCATCCGTGTGCTTGGCGGCGGCACCAACATTCTGGATGTCCCGCCGCGCGGCCTGCTTTCCTACGTCGTGGGGGCGGTGGATGCGCTGGGCAACGAAGCCCTCAGCCAGCCGGCTGTCTTTGAGATGCTGGTGGGCGCGGTGAAGAATCTCGAAGTGGTGCACAACCTTGGCCAGTCGCCCATCCTCACGTGGGAATCGGACGATCCCGCCGCCGTGGGGTACAATGTTTATCGCAACGGGGTAAAACAGAACACCGCCCCCTTGACCACTCCGGCCTTCACTGACGGCCTCGGCGTCCCGCGTGGCGGCATGGTCTCCTATGCCGTGCACGCCGTCAACGCCACCAATGCGGAAAGCGTTGCGCGCCGGGTGGATTTGCATGATGTGTCCTTCCTCGTCATGGCCAACCTGTTTGGCGGCGCGGAATCGCCGCCCGTGACACGGTACTTCGATGCCTTCCAGGTCACCGTGTTCAACCGCAACCTCACGGCCCCGCTGCCGGTGCAACACGTTGAACTGCGCCGCGTGATCTCCGGGCTGCCGCCGGTTACCCGCTCCAATGGCGTGGACGCGGCGGTGCCGCCCAACGCGCAGATCAACCGCGAGGTGGTGCTGCCGTCCAGCCCGGTGGCGCGGCCGCAAATGATGCTGGTGCGCGCCGTGCAGCAGCCGCATGAAACGGGTGGTCAGGCCATTTACCAAACCCTCGTGGATTACGTCACCGTGGTGAATCCCGAGGTGATGGTGGAGGTGAGCGCCGCCCAACCGCCGCTGGCCGGAGGCATGGCCACGCTCAACCTGCGGGTGCACAACCGCGGTTACGCCGATCTGGATGTGGTTACCGCCCGCGCCGGCGGCACCCAGCCGGGCGATTTGACCATCACGGTGCGCAATCATCTGGGCCAGGAGGTCAACCGCGTGGCCTACGTTGGCATGCCCTCGGGCGCCATGGTGGCTCCCGATGGCACCACCTTCTTGCGCCTCCCGCCAGGGACCTCGCGCAGCTTCGCGGTGGACAACATCCTGGTGCCGGACAATCTGGGCACCAACCTCACCACCTTTGAGGCCGTGATCAACCCCATCTATTACCGCTATGGCACGGCCAGCCAGGTGACCAACGGCCCCATCAGCGGGCAGTTGACCTCGTCCCTCCGGCTGACGCCTTACTACGGCGTGTTGACCACCGACAAAACCAACTACAGCAATGACGATCCGGTAATCATCACCGGCCAGGCACTTGATCGCCAAACCGGCCAGCCACGGCCCAATGTGCCGATGAAAATCGGGTTCAGCATCCGCGGCTTCAAGTTCTATCACAGCGTCACCAGCGACTTCAGCGGCAGCTTTGTTTATGAGTATCAGCCGCCGCCAGGCCTGAGCGGCCGCATCAAACTCTGGGCGGCGCATCCGGAGGTCTTTGATGTGCTCAACCAGGCGGAAATCACGGTGTACCGGGCCTACTTCAGCCCGGTGGCGGGGGATATCCGGATGACGAAGAACGATACGCTCGTCTTTAACATCACCCTCGTCAATCCGGGGGAGGAAGATTTAAGCCGGTTCGTCATGGAATCCGAGGCTTGGGCCGTGGTAGGCACCAATCTGGTGCCCATTACCAACCTTACGGCTGCGGCCGGCATCACGCCGGATTTTGTCATCGGCCCGCGCGAAAATATCCGCGTGCCCATCAGCATCACCGCCACCCTGGACGCCCCCGACCAGGCCCGGATGCGCTTGCGCCTGCGCTCGGCCGAGGGGGCGGCCGCCACGTTTGAGGCCAACCTGACCCTGTTGCCCGCCAATCCGGTGCTGACGGTAATTGATCCGCCCATGGGTTATGTGGATGTAAGCGTCAACCGCGGGCAGTTGTTCAGCCGCACCTTTACCGTGGCCAACATGGGGTTGCGGGACCTTACCGGCATTACTGTGCAAGGTCCCACCAACGTCCCGTGGATGAGCCTGAATCTCGCGCCCTCCAACGATGGCCGGATTTACCTGCCCGATTTGCGGGTGGGCCAGAGCAATACCATCACCGTCGTGTTTGCTCCGCCACCGAATGCGCCCTTGGAGTACTTCCAGGATCGCCTCATCATTCGCGGCACCAATTCGCCGGCGGAATTTACGGTGAATCTTTATGCCCTGGTTACCTCCTCCAGCCGGGGTAATGTGCGCTTTGTGGTGGACAACATCCTGGCCCAGCGCGTGCCCGGCGCCACGGTGCGCATTAAAAATTCCCTGTTGCAAATTGAGCAAAGCTATCAAACCGACGCCAATGGCGAGGTCTTGATAGAAAACCTGCAGGAAGGGCCGTGGGCGTGGCAGATACTGGCCCCCGGCCACGCGTCCGCCGCCGGGCGCGTGGACATTGTCCCCAACCAGACGGTGTTGGTGGAGCCGCGGCTGTCCCGCAGTCTCGTGACGGTGAACTTCGTGGTGACGCCGGTGCCGTTCACTGATCGTTACGAGATCACCATTGAGCAAACCTTCCAGACGCATGTGCCGGTGCCGGTGCTGGTGATGACTCCGCCCCAGTATGAGTTTTTCAATATTGAGGCGGGCTTTGAGGCCACCGTGATTTACAACGTGAAAAACCACGGTTTGGTGCGGGCGTTTGATCTGATCATCCAGGGCGGGGCCGATGGCTACGCCACCTCCACCCCGCTGATCAATTACGTGCCCGAGCTGGGCGCCATGCAAAGCATTGATATTCCTTTCCGCTTTTATTACGCCGGCCGTGGCGGCACCAACACCAGCGGGCTGGCGCCCCAGTTCACCCGCTCCAAATGCCTCACCAGCCGCGCCAAATGCTTCGGGCGCGACATTGACGAAGAGGGCAACATCCGGGGCGGCATTGAATTCCCGCCCGGCTATGGCCAGCCCACCCCGGGGGACTGCACGGGGGGCATTTTTGACATAGATAACTTTGCCGGCGCTCTCATGGCGATTGTCAATGCCTGTGCGCAATGCCCGGATTTGAAAACCATCATGTCCCTGGCCACCAAGGGCATCAAAAAATACACCGAAAAAGCCAAGTTCTACAAAGCCATTGAAGGCGTGGTGCTGGTGTACCGGCTGCTGGGCTGTCCCACGCCTCCCGGCGGTGGCGGCAATTATGGTGGTGGCGGCGGTGGCGGGGGCGGTAGCGGCCCGGCCAGGGGTTACTCGGATTATGGCACGTCTGCGGCCTGCTTCGCGGCCGGCACGGAGGTGCTGCTGGCCGATGGCCGCTGGGTGCCCATTGAAACCATCACCACCAACCAGCAGGTGCGCACCGGCACGGATCCGCGGGAGATTGCCACCGTGGTGGAGGTGAGGACACGCGAGGTGCCGGGTGTGCTTGACCTGCACCTTGATAATGGCCGCCTGCTCTCCACCACCCCCGAACACCAACTCTGGGTGGAGGGCCAGGGGTGGGTGTTTGCCAGCCAGATCAACCCCGGTCATTTCCTGATGAACAGCAGCGGACGCCGCGTCAAGGTGACGGATGTCCGCCGCCGCGAGGGGCCGGTACAGGTTCACACCCTCGTCAACCGCGAGGATCATGCGTTGTTTGCCAGCGATGTTTTGGTGCGCGATGGTTGCGGTGACAAAACGCCCTTCTTCCACCGGCTGTTGCCTCCTGAACCCGGGGGGATCGCCACCCCCCTGCCAGCCTTCAGCGGAAAGGAGGTGGCGCCATGAAAACCGTTCTTTCACCCGTGAGCTTTTGCACGCATTGGCCGACCATGAAACATCTGCTTAAAACGACCCTGGCGCTAGGCCTCTGCCTGTTCTGGCCCTCCGTGCATGCCCAGCAACAATTTCAAGGCGTTTGTTCCACGGTCAAAATTGTCATCCAGCAGGAGCTGACGCTCGAGCGCATCGGCTTTGAAGCCCTGCTGGAAGTCACCAATAATGATGGCCAGGATCCCATCACGGACTTTTCGGCGGATTTGACCTTTGAAAATCCGCTGCTCTCCACCAATGGGGTGGTCAATGACGCCGCAAGCCTGTTTTTTGTGCGCGCGCCCGAGCTGCAGAACATCAACAGCGTAACGGGTGATGGCGTCATCCAGCCCACCGCCAAGGCCGTTGTCAAATGGTTCATCATCCCCAAAATCGCCGCCGGCGGCACCTCGCCCAAGGGTATCCAGTACCGCGTCGGTTGCCGCCTTTCCGGCCGGATGCGGGGGGTGGAAATTCCACGGGAAATCCTCTTTGCCATTCCCGACACCATCACGGTGCGGCCGGAGCCGCAGTTGCAAATCACCTATTTCCAACCCCGTGATGTGCAGGGGGATGACCCGTTCACGCCGGAGGTGGAAAGCCCCATTCCCTTCACCCTTGGCGTGCTGGTCAAAAACGTGGGCTATGGCATGGCCAACAAGCTGAAAATTGATTCCCAGCAGCCCAAAATCGTCGAAAACCAAAATGGCCTGCTGTTGATTGCGCGCCTGCTGGGCGCGCGGGTCCAGGACAGCCCGCTCCGCTCAGCCAGCCTGCTGGTGGATTTGGGCGACATTCCTCCCGGCCAGACGCGCAAGGGGGCCTGGGATATGATCACCTCGTTGTCGGGGGAGTTCATCGAATTCAAGGCCTCCTACAAGCACGCCTCGGACCTGGGCGGGGAGGAGACGTCGGTGATCACCTCGTTGAACGCCCACTTTATTGCCCATGAAGTGATGAACGACCAGCCGGGCCGCGATGAGATCAAGGACTTCCTGGCTGATGTGGATCGCGATCCGGCCATGATTCCCGATACTTTGTTTGAAAGCGAAGGCAATGAGACCCCGGTCTATTATGCCACCAACGCCACCATCTCCCCCTCCCTCGCTCCCGGCAACACCGCCGTCATCCAGCTTCAGGCCGATGTGCGCGGCTGGAATTATTTGCGGCTCACCGACCCCGGCCAGGCGCGGCTTAAAATTGCCAGCGTGGTGCGTTCCGATGGCAAAATCATCAACACCAACAATTACTGGACCAACATCCGCTACACCCGCATCGGCAACATCCGGCAGAATTATTTCAACCTACTTGACCTGGTGGATTTGGGCACCTACAGCTACACCGTCACCTATACCGCCGGCGGCGTGGATACCAACCCGCCGGTGACCACTTTGCGTTTTGTGGGGCCGGTGACCGAGGCGGGCGGACGGTACTACCTGACACCACAGACGCAGATTTACTTCACCGCGGAGGATGCCAACCCGGTGTCCATGTTCTACAGTCTCACCAATGGCCCCTTTGTTCCCGCCTACCCCTTCTGGTTGACTTCGCCCGGCCAGTACAGCCTGCGCTATTACTCGCGGGATACGGCCGGCAACACGGAGGCCACCAACCAGGTGATGTTGGTGATTTCCGGTGAGGCCACGCTGGACTTCGCGCTGTTTGCTACGCCGGTGCCCCAGCTTCAAGCCTCCGGCGACGCGCTGTCCATCCGCCCCAATGCGGCGCCCATTGTTTTCCAGGCGGCGCCCAATCCTGCCGCCGTCAATGCCACGCTGGATATTTTCCAGGGGGTCATTGGCTGGGCCACCATTTCCAATGCGCCCTCCTCGCCCACCGCCAGCACCAGTGCCTCGTTGCGGGTGGGCGGGCAGCATGTGGATTACTACAAGTACCGTCACAACGGGGGGCCTTGGAGCGCGGAGTTCCCGGTGGAATCACCCCTCCAGCTCAGCGGCCTAAGCGCCGGTCCCCAGTTGATCGAGGTGCTGGGCCGCTCTCGCTACGGCGCTTATCTGGATGCCAGCCAGGCGGCACGGGTGAGCTGGACTGTTTCCGCTTCCGCTCCCGCCACCACTCTCACCGGCGCACCGGCCACGCCCACGCGATGGCCCCAGGCCTCCGTGCAAGTGGGCGGGCCGGGGGTTTCGGCCTATCGGTGGACGTTGAATCAGGGGTATTACCGTGCGGAAGAGCCGGTGACAACCCCACTGAATCTCACCAATGTTTCGCCGGGCTGGCAGACCCTGGCAGTCATTGGCCGCACCAATGGCGTGTGGCAGGGCACCAATAATGCCACCACCCTGCAATGGTGGCATGATCCGCTTTACGGTTTCGCGCAACCGGGGCTGCCCCTGGTTCGCAGCGTTGCTTTCACCAACATCGGCACCGCCGAGCAGCAGTGGATTTGGGATGCCCGCGGCAGCAATGGTGTGGTGGTCATGCCTGGCGCCTATACTGTGCGCCTGACCCTGGTGGATGCCTTGCAGCGCACCAATTTCCTCACGCGCGTGATCCAGGTGGGCGACCTCAGCGGCCCGGCGGCGCTCGTGGCGGAGGCCGCCCGTGGCGCGCGCAATCCTTATGCGCGTGGCTGGCTGGCGGTGTGGCAGGATCAAAGCGACGGCAACTGGGAAATTTATGCCCAGGACTTGCGCACCAATGGCGCCCCCATCCGGAAGATCACCGAAACCGTGCTGAACCAGGAAAACCCGCGGACGGACGGCCGCTATATTGTCTGGCAGGGCCGCCAGCCCAACCGGACGTGGGACATTTATATCCAGGACATGCAGGACACTTTGCCGCCGCGCAACATTACTTCCACTGCCACGCGGGATGAAGTCAATCCGGCGGTGCACTGGCCCTGGGTGGTGTTTCAGACGCGCAGCGCCGATGCACCCAATGCCCCGTGGCAACTGCGCGCCTGGAATGCAGTGACAGGGCAGACCATCGCGGTCTCGCCCTCATCGCAAGATCAACTCGACCCCGACGTGCGCGATGGTCAGGTGGTCTGGCAGGATTTCCGCGACGTGGGTTACGGCGAGATTTATTACCGCCATCTGGAGACCGGCGACTTCCGGCGCATGACCACCGATCAGTTCGGCCAGTACCACCCGGTCATCGAAGGCCCGTGGATTGTCTGGCAGGACAACCGCCACGGGCAGGTGGAGCTCTATGGCTACGATTTGCGCCGTGGAGTCGAGGTGCGTCTGACCCAGACGCCGGAGGATGAATCCCTGCCCTTCATCGAGGGCGAGTGGGTTTTGTGTCAGGAGTCATCCCTGGGCTCCCTTACGGGCAACCTGCGCCTGCTGCATCTGCCTTCGCGCCGCCTGGTGCCGGTGACGCGAAGCGCCACCTTCAAGACCCGCCCCGCCCTGGCCGGGCGCGTGGCCCTCTGGCAGGAGGCGGAGGGCAACGCCCACTCCATCCGCATGGCCGAGCTGCCCAGCCTGCAGGGGGTGTTTGAGAATCCCAACACGGTGGCGGTGACGCCGGCCCTGGCTACGGCCCATCCGCAGGTGTTCAGTTTGTTGGCACTCTGGCAGCAGCAGGCCGGCGTGGTGGAAATCTCCCGTTTCACCGCTTTGGCGCCCACCCCTGTACGCGAAACGGCGTATTGGAACAACGGTGCGCCTGCCGGGGTCAATTTCACCCTGACGCCCGGCACCTTTTTGTGGGTGAAATTCCCGGAGGCCCGCGTGGTGGATTTGGGCCTCAACCCGCAAACGCCCTTGCAGTTGAGTGCCGGCCTGAATGTGGTGACCTACGACAAATTCCCCGGCAACTACTCGGCCTACCAGTTGTTGCGCCAACTGGGCGCCGACAAGGTCCGGGCGGTCCGCATGTTGGATGCAGCGCAGGGCCGTTGGGCTTTGGCGGAAATGCGTGCCGGGATGCCGGTGGGCGAGGACTTCCGCATTCCCAAAGTGGCTGTGCTGATGCTTGAGCTGCTTAATCCCGTGAGCAACTTTCAACCCTGATGATGCCTTATGATGCTTAGAACCCTTGGTTGGTTGTGTGTGGTGGTGGGCGTGGCCGGAGTGGCCCGCGGCCTCGAGCCGCAGGAGCTGGCTGCGTTGTTGGCGGCCGGTGAAAAAATCACTGTGATTGACGTCCGCTCCACCGCCTTGTACCAGCGCGGCCATCTGCCGCAGGCCATCAACATCCCGGCGGCTTTGTGCCCGGACCGCCAGTTGCCGCCCCTGGGCCGCGTGGTGGTGTATGACGAGGGGCTGGGCCAGACCAACGCAGCCTTTGCCCTGGAGGCCCTGAATCGCAAGCCGGGCATTCGGGCGGAAATCTTGCGGGGCGGTTACGCCGGTTGGGAAACCACCCAGCGCACCGTGGCGGCGCCCCGCGGGGCGGCGCGCGAAGAACTGCCCGTGATCACCTATCAGGGACTGGAGCAAACCACCGATCGCGATGTGGTGCTGGTGGATTTGCGCACCGCTCCTTCCACCGCGCCCGCCCGCGGCCTGGCGGCGCCAGCCCAGCCTGAAACGCCATTGACGGACTTGAAAGCTGTTTTTCCCCGCTTTCCGGTGACGCAATCACCGCTGAGCCTTGCGCAACGGGCCAAAGCGGAAAAGTCCACTCCGCCGCTGCTGGTGCTCATTGATCGCAATGATGGCAAGGCGCAGGAGACCGCCCGGCTGTTGCGGGCGGCCGGCATGACGCGGTTTGTCATCCTGGCCGGAGGCGAGGAAGCTCTGGCCCGCCGAGGCGAGCCTGGTTTGCAACGGGCGGGCAGCGGTTTGCTCACCGCGCCGGCGCCGGTTGTCACCCCGCCAACTCCTCCAGCCCCTTAACCCTGATTGCTTATGATAAAACCCATGGCTCATGCGTCGTTCAGCCTGGCGGCCTTGTCCGCCCTGACGCTTTGGATGAACGCTTTTCAGGTGCAGGCCGCGGCTTACACCAATGTGACGGCGGTGAACGTGACCCCTTCTTCCTTCACGGTCGTTTGGGGGGCGCCGCCAGAAGCGGATTTATTCCTGCGGGTGGATGCGGATGCCGGCGGCGTGACCAACTTGAACGGCCAGGTGGCCGTCGAGTACCTGCCGTTGCGGGCGGGCAGTCCCCTCGCCATCGGAGACGCTGCGCAACGTTTAAGCCGGCAGGCCCTGCGTCAGAAAATCCGCGAGTACGGCCTGGCTTCCGCTTCAGTTAGCGGTTGCCGCCCCGGCACGACTTATTACGTGCGGGCTGCGATAGTGCGCCATGGGGGCACCAATTATTTCCCGGCCCTGAATGAAGCGCCGGTGGCGGTAAGGACGGCCGGCGAGGTCACCTTGGTGCCGGAAGCCGTGCAGCTCTTGTTGGAGGTGCCGGGTCAGACTGTGGCCGGCCGCCTGGTGCTGTTGACTCATCCCCAGGCCGCCTGCCCCCTGGCCGCCGTGGTGGGAGATGGGGCCGCCTCCAACCAGGTGGTGTTCAGTCTGGCCGAGCTTTTGGAGGCCTCGGGTTGGAGCAACTTTACCGCCACGGGCAGCCAGGTCTTTCAGGCGCAAGTTCTGGGCGGCGGCTCGGAGGGCGGGGTGACCCAGACGTTTCCAGTGGAGTTTACCGGCGCTTTCAGTGTGGCCCGCTCCCAGCTTGCCACTTTTGGCAGTGAATTGGGCTCCTTCAGTCTGGGCTCGCTGGTGATCCAGGCCGGCCAGACCGGCAGCGTGCCGGTGATGAGCTTTTCTACGGTGGGCGTGGACCAATGGAGCGCCGAGGTGGAAATTGAGGATGGCCATCTGACCAATCTGGTCCTGGTGTCCCTGGCCGCTGAAGTAGATCCCGCGCAAGTGGAATTGAGCCAGACGGCGCCGCATACCTGGCGGCTGCGCGTCGCCTCCCGCTCCGGGCAGGTCTTTCTGGGTGAACAGGTGTTGTGCCGCCTCCAATTTGTGGCCTTGACCCAGGTGCCGTCGGCCTTTGTGTCGCTGCGGGTCTTCAATGTCAGCGCCCGCAAGCCGGGTGCTTCTTTGGTGCCGGGGGTGCTCAGCCAGAACGGGCGCGTGGTGGTCATTGGCCGGGAACCGTTGCTGGAACCGCGCCGCCCGAGCGGTCCCGGCCGGGAGCTGGTGGTGTATGGCAACCCGTGGGCCAGTTTCCTGATTGAAGGCACCGCCGCCCTGGGGAGCGGCTCCTGGCAGGTGCTCGCCCGGTTTCCGTCCACCAATCTCGTTTCCGTGGTAAGCGTGCCCAATGACCCTGCCATCCGCTTCTATCGGGCGGCGGAGTTTCAGGCCAATCCGCCCATCCTGGCCTTGGGCCGATCGGGCGCGGGGCTGTCGCCTCTGCTGGTTTTTGGGCAGACCTCCAGCAATTACATACTGCAATACAAGCCCAGCCTTTCCGCCGCCGTGCCGTGGCAAAACGTGGCCTCCTTCACCCTGACCAACTCCTTTGGTTTCATTGGCGGCCTGGCCCCCACCAACGCCGCGGGCTTTTTCCGGCTGGTCAAGCCGTGACGGCGCCGGGGCCGCAGCGTGGCGCGAAGGAACTCACCGAGACCGGCTCAGGGCGGCCCGGGTAAGCGGGGGAAAAAGCTCCTTGACTTCCACCCCGCCCAACAAAAAGCTTCGCCTCGGTTGAAGCTGACGTGTCTGAGTCCTTTGAACCACACAGCCTTAAAAGATGCCCCGCGTTTGACCTCGGCGAAGCATGAGGATGCCGCCCCCGGTCGTGCGGCGGTGCCGCTGTTCACCCGGTTGCGCCTGGAGCTGCGGCGGTTTGGGGCCTTGCACAAGCCCTTACGCTGGTTGCATCGGGTGGCCCTGCCCAAGGTGGCCCACGGTCTGCTGGAGGTGGTGCGCGTCCTGATTCCGCGCTCGGTTGCCTGGGGACTCCCACGGGGCACTTATTCCGAGCTGGCCCGGTTGGAGCAGGGGGCCACCGAGGGGCGGGTGGTGTTGAAGGACCAGGGAAGCCCCAGGCTTCCCCAGCCTTCCATCATTCTCCTGTGCGGGCGGCAGCAGCATTTGGAGCAACCTTGGCCCATCTTTTGGACACGCCATCGCCACGCACGCCTGGTGGGGGCCAGCCTGGCTTTGTTAAATGATCAGAAGCAACTTTGTGTGGAGTCCGTTTATGGCCCGCGGCGGGCCGGCGCGGATCCGGCCTGGTGGCATTTTGTGCGAAGCAGGCCGGTTACGTTGTCCGGCCCCTGGACGAGCGTGGTTTCCAAGTGGTTTCCGTTGAATGCCAATCCGCCCTATGCCCATTGGCTGCTGGATGCCCTGCCGCGCCTGGCCGTGCTCAATGAGTTTCCGCCGGAGACGGGCATCTTGCTGCCGGCCTTGAAGCCCCGCTACCAGGTCGAAACCATGCAGCTTTTGGGGCTGCTGGATCGCTGCCGGTGGACTGAGGAGACGCACCTTTTAGTGGAGGACTACTATTTCAGCCCGCCGACCAGCATGGTGGTCTGCTACAATCCGTATGCCGTCCAGTTCCTGCGCGCCACCTTTTTGCCGCGGGTCTCGCCGGCTGCCACACCCAAAAAGTTTTTTGTGCGCCGCACGAGTTACGGGCGCAACATGGTGAACGAGGCGGAGGTTTTGCAGTTCTTTGCCGATTTGGGATGGGCGATCGTGGATCCGGCCCAGATGTCGTTTGCCGGGCAGATTCAACACTTTGCCGGGGCCGAGGCCATTTGCGCCATTCACGGTTCCGGCACGGCCAACATGGTGTGGTGCCGGCCCGGCTGCAAATTTCTGGAGCTTTTTGCCGATGCCTATCTTGCCGGTGACCAGGAATGGATCGCGCAGTGTGTGGAGGTGGACTATGAATTTCTGCTTTTCCCTTCGGATCACAAATTAAACGCGCTGGTGGATCTCCGGCAGGTCAAAAGCCGGTTGCAGGCGATGGGGGCCTTATGAGCCAAGCCTGCCTTCTTCACCCTGCGCCATCTCCCGGGCGGCCCACCAAGCGCCGGAAAGGGGCGGCGGGGGCTTTCCATTCAAGCTGAAACCATCTGGCCATTGCATCGCATGGGGCGTCTTCAACAAGTGGTGGAAAAATTCAAAAGAATCGGGCTTTATTACGAAGTTTTTGGTCCCGCGGGGCTGTGGCTCTTCGCCCGCACGCGGCACTGGCCCCTGCCGGCAGAATGGACGGGGCGTGTGCCGGATTTTGCGCATCCCTTGCGCCTGCGGTTGAAAAGCTCGGATTTGCCCACGTACAAGAAAATCTTTCGCGACAAGGAGTATGCTCTGGAGCTGCCGCTCAAGCCGCGTGTGATAGTGGATGCCGGCGCCAACGTGGGCTTTGCCTCGCTGTTTTTTGCCCGCCAATACCCGGAGGCCAAAATCCTGGCCATTGAGCCGGAGGCGGGCAATTTCGGTTATCTGGTCAAAAACGTGGCGCCTTTTCCGCAAATTATCCCCATTCAGGCTGCATTGTGGAAAAACAACGAAACCTTGGAGCTGGTGGATCCGGGCATTGGGGCCTGGGGCTTCCAAACCCGCGACAGCGCGGAAAAAGGGTCGCTGCCCGTGGTGCAGAAGGTTCAGGCCATCACCCTGGACAAACTCATGGCAGATCACGGCCTGAGTTACATTGACATCCTCAAAATTGACATTGAAGGCGCCGAGAAGGAAATCTTCGAAACGTCAGCCAGTTGGCGGGACAAGGTGGGCGTGATCATGGTGGAACTGCACGAGTCCATCAAACCGGGATGCACCGCCAGTTTCGAGGCGGCGACGCGGGATTTCGAGGGCAAGGCCCAGCAGGGGGAATCCGTGCTGGTTTGGCGGCAGGCGGCGCTGCGTTCCTGAAATAAACCGGCCCGGCAGGGCGGCGCTTCAAGCCACGCTGAAAAACTCCCGCACTTTGGCGATCACATAATCCACCTGGGCATCGGTCAGCTCCGGGTACATGGGCAGGGGCAGAATGCGCCGGGAAATGTCTTCAGCCACGGGGTAATCCCCCTCCTGCCAACCGTAATCGGCGTACACCTTCTGGAGGTGCAAGGGGCGTGGATAGTAGATGATGCAGGGGACTCCGTGATCGGCCAGGTACTGATGCAGGGCATCGCGCCGGTCACTTAGCACGGCATAGACATGAAACACATGGTGGTTGCCGGCGGCGGTTTGGGGTAACTGCAGCGGCAGATCCCGCAACCCGGCATCATAACGGGCCGCGATGGCCCTGCGGCGCGCATTCCAGTCCGCCAGATGCCGCAATTTGACCCGCAAAATGGCGGCCTGCAGCTCATCCAGCCGGGAGTTGTAACCGTGCAAATCGTGGAAATAACGCTTCTCGATGCCATGCACCCGCAACATGCGCAGCCGCCGGTTTAGCCCCTCATCGCGGGTGACCACCATGCCGCCATCGCCATTCGCGCCCAGGTTTTTGGTGGGATAGAAGCTGAAGCAACCCATGACGCCCCAGCCGCCGACGGGCCGGCCCTGGTACTCTGCGCCGATGGCCTGGGCGCAGTCTTCGAGCAGGTGCAGGCGGTGCTGGTGGCATAAATCCAGCAGGGGTGGCAGGGGCGCCGCCTGGCCAAACAAGTGCACGGCGATGATGGCCCGGGTGCGCGGCGTGATGCGGCGCGCCACGTCCGCCGGGTCCAGATTGAAGGTGTGGGGATCAATGTCCGCAAACACGATGCGGGCGCCCATCTGATAAATGGATTCGGCGGGCGCGATGTACGTAAAGGGGGTGGTGATGACTTCGTCCCCCGGCCCGATTTCCAGGGCGCGCAAAGCCAGGGTCAGCGCATCCGAGCCGGAATTGACGCCCACGCCGAAGTGGGTTTGCGTGAGGGCGGCGATTTCCTTTTCCAAAGCCGCCACATTCGGCCCGAGGATATAATACCCGCTGGCCAGCGTCTGCTCCACCACAGGCAGCAGCTCGTCCTTGAGGGCGGCGTGTTGCGCGGCCAGATTGAGAAATGGCACATTCATAACAGGGCAGGGGACATGGCGCCGCGGGGGAGAAGCCATTGGTTCTCCCGCCGGGCGATGTCCCCTGAAAGGGAGCGTTCCCGAGGGACGGAGGCCGGGTTATTCACCCTGCTTTTCCGCGTCCGCCTTGCGTTTTTTGGCTTCTTCAATCACCTGCTGCTCCAGCTCGCGCGGCATTTCCTCGTAATGGCTGAATTCCTCGGTGTGAATGCCCCGGCCACCCGTGAGGGAGCGCAGACTGCTGGAGTAGCGGTACATTTCCCGGGCGGGCACCTGGGCGCGGATGATCTGGAAGGTGCCGTCCGAGTCCATGCCCAGAATCTTGCCGCGCCGGCTGGAGAGGTCGCCCATCACGTTTCCCATGCAATCTTCCGGGATGCGGATTTCCACGTTGTTGATGGGCTCCAGCAGGCAGGGACGCGCCTTCTCGAAGGCTTCCTTGAAGGCGAAGTAACCGGCGATTTGGAAGGCGATGTCCTTCGAGTCCACCGGGTGCATCTTGCCATCGTAGAAGTCCACCAGCACGTCCACCACCTTGTAGCCCGCCAGGATGCCTTCGGCGCAGGCCTTGCGGACTCCTTTTTCCACCGAGGGGACGAAGACGCGGTCCACGTTCTGGCCCACCAGCGAGTTGATGAACTCGACGCCGGTATCGCGCTGCTTGGGCTCGATCCGCATCCAGACCTCGGCAAACTGGCCGGCTCCGCCGGTCTGCTTTTTGTGGCGGTATTTGGAGTCGCCCTTGGCCTTGATGGTTTCGCGGTAGGGGATGCGCGGCTGGGTCAGCTCCAGATCAATTTTGTAGCGGGACTTGAGCCGCTGGGCCATGACGTCCAGGTGCAACTCGCCCTGGGCGGACATGACGGTCTGGTGCAGTTCGGCGTCCACGTTGTAAAGGAAGGTCGGATCCTCGTGGTGCAACGCCGCCAGCCCCTGCGCCACCTTGTCTTCATCGCCCTTGCTCTTGAGCACGAGCGCGGCGTGGATGTTGGGCTTGGGATAGGTGACTTTGGGCAGGGTGACGATGCGCTTGGGACTGCACAGGGTTTGGTTGGCGCGGGTGTCGCGCAGCTTGACCACCGCCCCGATGTCGCCCGCGTTGAGGGAGTCCACCGGGATGCGGTTTTTGCCGTTCAGCAGATAAATCTGGCCGATGCGCTCGGCGGCCTGTTTGTCCGGGTTGTACAAGTCGGCACCCACGCCCAACTGTCCGGAATACACCTTGAAATAGGCCAGCTCGCCGAATTGGGCTTCCACGCTGGTTTTGAAGACGTACAGGCAGGGCTCGGGGTCGGTGAGGGCGACTTCCACCTCGCCGTTCTGGCCCTGGGCGATGACTTTGGGTTTGGCGGCGGGGGAGGGGCCGAATTGGGCGATGAAATCCAGCAGGCGGCTGACGCCCTGATTGCTTTCGGCGCAGGTGCAGAAGACCGGAATCAGCGTTTGTTTGGCCAGGCCGGCGGCCAGGCCGCTGCGCATTTCCTCCTCCGACAAACCGCCCTGTTCAAAGAATTTTTCGAGCAGTTTGTCATCAGACTCGGCCACTTTTTCCAGCAGCGCGTTGTGCAGTTCGTCCGCCCTGGCCTTCAAATCGCCGGTGGCGGGTGCGGCCTCGTACTTGCCAGATTGATCCGGCTTGCCGGTGAGGACCTCCTTGGTGATCACGTCCAGGATTTGGTTGAATCCCGGCCCGGTTTTGACCGGCACGGTCACGGGGGTGACGGCCGCGCCGAAGCGGGCGCGCAGGCTGGCCAGCAGGGCGTCCCAGTCCACGTTTTCCTTGTCCACGGCATTGACCACGACCAGGCGGGGGGTGTTGAATTGCGTGGTGAAATCCCAGACTTTGCCGGTGCCCACGCCGATGCCGTGATTGGCATGCACCACGACAAGGGCGAGGTCCGCCACGCGGGCGGCGGAGAGGCTTTCGCCGATGAAATCCAGGTAACCGGGGGTGTCGAGCAGGTTGATCTTTTTGCCCTGCCATTCGACCACCACCATGGAGGTTTGCACGGAAATTTGACGGGCCTGCTCCTCGTCGCGGTAGTCGGAAAGCGTGGAGCCGCCGGTCACGCTGCCCAGACGATTGATCACCCCGCCACACAAGGCCATGCACTCCGTGAGCATCGTTTTGCCGCAGGAGGCATGGCCCATAATCGCCACATTCCGTAGGTCTGCCGTTTGATAACTTTTCATGTATCTGCCTTATGTCGTCGGCCGCCGGGCCGTCAGGTCCACATAGCCTGTCTTGCTTGAGCTCCAGCTTGCCGCACCGCGGCCTGGCAGGGCCGCAACGGGCCGGGAAAACCCTGCTCCTCCGCCTGGAGGGGTGGAAGGTCTTCCACGCTGCAAGAGCTTGGGCGGAGAGCATACGCCGTTTTAAAGAAATCCGTCAACCGCCCGATTGCCATTTTCCGGCGCTTTTTTGCTCTGGAGCAAAATGCGTTCGACAGGGGTTGCCGGTGTTTGGTAAAGCTCGGTGGCCAGACATGAAAATTGAGATTCGCGCCCTCACCAAACGCTTCGGCAAAACGTGCGCCCTGGATCGGGTTTCGTTCAGCCTTGAACCGGGGCAGATTGTGGCGGTACTGGGCGCCAACGGCGCCGGCAAAACCACCCTGCTGAACTGTCTGGCCGGTCTGCTGGCGCCCACCGAGGGGGCGGTTTATTTCGACGACATGCCGTTCAACCGCGGCCGGCTGGATTTGCGGCGCAAGTTGCATTTCCTGCCTGATTTTCCGCTGCTTTGCGACCACTGGACGATCATCCAGCACCTGGCCACCGTGTTGCGCATTTACGAGGCGGACACCCCGGGGGTGGAAAACGTGGTGCTGGAACTTTTCCGGAAATTGGATTTGCTGCCCCTGGCTGAAAAGCCGCTGGGTTACCTCTCCCGCGGCCAGCGATACAAGACCGCGCTGGCGGCGTTGTTGGCGGTGAATCCTGAACTATGGCTATTGGACGAGCCCTTTGCCTCGGGCATGGACCCGCATGGCCTGCAAATCTTCAAGGAGGAGGCCCGGCAGGCCGCCCGGCACGGGCGGGTGATTATCTTTACCACGCAAATCCTCGATGTGGTGGAGCGCTTTGCCGACCGTGTGTGCGTGTTGCACGAAGGCGAGGTGCGCGCCCTGGAAAAGGTGTCCCAACTGCAGGCAACCGGCCCGGGGACCGAGGCGCTGGCGGCCTTGTTCCAACAATTACGGGAGCAACCGTGAATCCACTGCGAAATCGCGCCCTCGAGCGCCGGCTGCGCCGGCTGGTGCGGCGGGAAATCCGTCGTGTTCCTCAATGGAAGAACGCCGCCAGGCGGGTGGGCGGTGGCCCATCATTAAGTGGGATCTTTCTGGGCCTCCTAATAGCGGTATTCCTGGGGGTCCCGCTGGTTCACGCGACCGACTTGCAGTTGGCCAAGGGCCTGTTGATTTTACTTGGCACCCTGCCGGCCGTCTGGTTGCTCAGCGTTTACGACACGGCCATGTATGGCAGGGTGGAGCAATACGTGCTTGCCCGCTGGCCCGTGGCTCCCCGGGATTTGTTCGCCTTCGGCTGGCGGCGTTTTTTGAAACACTCCGCCCTTGCCGCCATGGGGTATGGCCTGATGGCGGCGGTCATTTTGGCAAAGCATCCCTTGCCGGGTTGGGCCTGGGTGGCGGGTGTGCTCTGGCTGGGGCTGCAGTGGCTCATGGTGGTGGGTTTTGTCCTTCTGCTCCATGACCCCCGTTCTCCGCTTCCCCTGCTGCCGCAGGCCGGGTGGAGGTGGGCGCTTGGTTGGATTCACCGCCTGGCCAGCTTTGTGCTGAATGCCGCCTATTTCCTGGTAATCTTTGGCTGGCTGGTGGCGGGGTTGATTTCAGCCACCAACAAACCAAGTTGGGGCGGCTTCATCCTACAAGGAGCGGCTGACCTGGGGAACTGGCTGGGCCTGTTGCTGCCGTGGGGCTGGCCTGCGACGCTCCTCTATGAAGTGGGGGTGCGGCAAAACCCGTTCATGCTGCTGCTCTTAATTCCGATGGGCGGGTGGGTTTATCTCAGCCTGCGAGCCTTTCGATTCTTGCAGGAAAACCATCAAGGTCCTTGGGAGGAGGAAGATCCCTTGGTGGTCGCTCTTCAGGGGCAGCCGCAAGCTGACGGGGAGGAGAACGCGGCTGGAGCCGGCGCGGCCGCCCGGCCGGCTGACACGCAAGCCTTGCCGCTGCCGCACTCCTTGCCCTCTCCGCATCAGGGTCCGGCGGCCTTCACCAGCTACGTGTTGCAGCGAAAATTCCTGCAACATTTTTCCTGGAGTCTGGCGGGCTGGCTGGAGCGTTGGGTGATACGCTGGTTTAATCCGCGCCTGGAATTGATCCTGCAAATGCTGCTGCTGGGGCCGCCGCGCTGGTCTGCCGCATGGCGCAACGCCTGGTTGGTGGTGCTGGTGACGTGGGTTTTGGCCCTATTTGGACCTCCCTTGCGCGATTGGGCTGTGGTGATTGGCATCGTGGGCATGGCCGCAACGGCCTGGCCAGTGTTCGGCGGCCACTGGCCTGCCTTGCGGCCGGTGTTCAACTTTCGGTCGGCATATTCCTTCCTTTCCTTTTACCCGGTCAGTTTGCGCGAGCTTGGGCGGGTGGTGATCACGTGCAACGGGATTCGGATGCTGGCCGCCGCCCCGATCTTGCTGGTGTTTGGCGGGGTGATGGCCGGGCAGTTCAATTATTCCGCAGAGGTGGGGGTGTGGTTGGCGGCGAAAGTGGTGCTGGTGGGACTGGCTCTACAGCCTGCAGTTTTCGTATTCAGATTTGCTGCGGTTTGCGGTGATGACCGGCGCTTTCCCAACCTCAGCAAGCTGGGCTTCGCGCTGGGGTTCATGGTGCTGGCCGGTTTGACAGTGGCGGTGTTTTTGGTGCCGGTGTGGTGGCTGGCGGTATTGTTGATTTTGTTGGGGCACGGGGCATCGTGGGGCTTTTACCTGCTGTACCGGCGGCGCTTTGAACGCATGCAATTCGACTGGGTGCTCACGCCCAACGTATCACCGGAAATGGAAATCGGCTGAGATTCCCCTGGCCTGGCGGCCCGTTGGGTCAGACGCTGAAGCGCCATTATTGCAGGCAAAACTCCACGTTCCCCGGAAGGCCCGGCTGCTCGAGCCCCGGAGTTTTTCCCAAAAGCATCTCAAATTCTGGGTGCGCCGGGAAATCAGGACGCGAGAATCCCGCCCTGGCTGGCGTTGGTCACCATTTTGCGGTAGCGCGCCAGCCAGCCGCTCAAGGTGCGTTGGACGGGCTGCCAGTGGCGTTTGCGCTCGGCCAGCTCCGCCTCCGGCACCAGGATGTCAATGCGGCGGTTGGGGAAATCAATGCGCAGTCGGTCGCCTGGCTTGAGCAGGCCAATGGGGCCGCCCTCGGCGGCTTCGGGGGAGACATGCCCGATGCAGGCGCCGGCGGTGCCGCCGCTGAAGCGGCCATCGGTGATCAGCGCCACCTTGTCGCCCAGTCCCATGCCCACGATGTAGCTGGTGGGCGAGAGCATTTCCTGCATGCCCGGCCCGCCGCGCGGGCCCTCGTTGCGGATGATCACGACATCGCCCGGTTTGACCTTGCCGCCGAGGATGCCGGCGCAGGCTTCCTCCTGGCTTTCGAAAATCACGCAAGGCCCCTCGAATACAAAGCCCGGCCCGCATTGGGCCTTGAAGCCCTCGCTGATGCCGGCGGTCTTGACCACGCTGCCCTCGGGGGCGAGTTGTCCATACAAAATGGCCAACCCCCCATCCGGGGAATAGGCGGTGTCCCGGCTGCGGATGCAATCCTGGGGATTGAAACGGAAGGCCGGATCGTAGGGCATCAGGCCGCTGGCGGTGACTTTGGCCAGGTGTTTGGGGTTGGCGTCCCACTCCAGGCGCGTCAGCACCCAGTTCTTCAAGCCGCGACCGCGCAGGATGGCGGCCCTGGCGCGGGCGCCGGCTTTTTCATACTTCCAGAGGATGACCACGGGTTCGCCGCGGAAATCACCCAATTCTGCGCGGACCAGTCCGCGGGCTTCCTGGTAGTGCTGCTGCCAGAAGTCCCGCAGGTTGGCCAGGCCTTTGCGGAGGGCTTGATCGGGCAGTTTGAGCGTGGTTTTATCGTTGCAGAGGGCAAGCAGGGCCTCGAAGTCGCCTGCGTTCCAGGCCGCGGCCCAGCGCCAGAGGGTGATGGCCAGCGGCTCGGCGGCGTGGAAAAGCATGGGTTTGGGGGCCAGGTTGCCGGAGGCCGTGCGGGCGGCGGGGCCGAGTTTGTCGTTGGGGTCCACGACGATGGCCGAGGCGCCGCTGACACGGGAGGCCCTGGCCCAGGGGGTGCAACGCTCGGAGCGCACATCCCATTCATCAATGTTCTGGCCGATGGTCTTGCCGGTGACGGTCAGGCAGTTGAGGTTGAGCACGCCCATGCGTTTAAGCTCGCCCAGGATCGTGTGGATGCCGCCGGCGCGTTGCACATCCTGGATGTGGTAATCCGAGGAGGGACTGACTTTGCACAGGCAGGGGATGCGCCGCGAGATGTCGTCAATGCGCTTGATGTCGTAGGGGATGCCGGCCTCGCGGGCGATGGCCAGGGTGTGCAGGATGGTGTTGGTGGAGCCGCCCATCGCCACATCGAGCATGAGGGCGTTGTCGAAGGCCTCCAGGGTGGCGATGTCGCGCGGTTTGATGTCTTTTTCCACGAGGTACAGGATTTGCCGCGCCGCCCGTTCGTACAATGCCTCGCGTTCCTTGCTCACGGCCAGGATGGTGCCGTTGCCCGGCAGGGCCATGCCCAGGGCCTCGCAGAGGCAGTTCATGGAGTTGGCGGTGAACATGCCGGAGCAGGAGCCGCAGGTGGGACAGGCCACCTGCTCCAGTTTTTTAAGCTGTTCTTCGGTGATTTTCCCGGCTTGCAGCTCGCCCACGCCCTTGAAGACAGAGATGAGATCGGCCTTTTTGGCGGCCGGTTGCAGATGGGCGACCACGTCCGCATGGGTGGCGGCCATTTCCGCGATGCCGGCGGCCATGGGGCCGCCGCTGACAAAGAGGGTGGGGATGTTCACGCGCATGGCGCCCATGAGCATGCCGGGCACGATTTTATCGCAGTTCGGTACGCAGATCATGCCGTCAAAACAATGGGCCTTGACCATCGTTTCCACGGAGTCGGCAATCAGCTCGCGGGAGGGCAGGGAATACAGCATGCCGCTGTGGCCCATGGCGATGCCGTCATCCACCCCGATGGTGTTGAAGATGAACGGCACCCCGCCGGCGGCGCGCACCAGCCGTTTGAGCAGCAACCCCACCTCGTTCAAATGCGCGTGGCCGGGGATGCAGTCGGTGTAGGAATTGGCGATGGCGATGAAGGGTTTGTTGAAATCTTCCTCGGACTCAATCACGCCGGTGGCGCGCAGGAGACTGCGGTGCGGGGCGCGCTCGGCGCCCTTTTTCACGATGTCAGAACGCATAGCTTTAATTGATGGTTAAGCCGGCCGGGGCCGGCGCTGGCCAAAGATAGGCGCACAAATGGCGGTTGTCACGTGTGAATCCCAAATGTGGGCTGGGGCCGGCAAATCAAGCCAGGGCGCCTCTGTCCGTCGCGGGGAGGGAAAGCCGCGCCGCAACATCTGCTAAAAAAGCAGGGACGGCCTGGGAGACCGTCCCTGCTGGCATTTGGTTGTTTGGACGCAGCGGGTTAGAACTTGTTCTTCTTGTAGGCCCCGACTTCGGGGGCGTCAGGGTTTACCTCCGGGCCGAAATAGCGCAGAACCACCAGCGGCTCCACGGGGGAGGTGTTTTCAAAGACGACGCCGGCCTTGGCCGCTTCCTCGGTGCAGAACACCTCGTCCTCGGTGAGCTCATGGAAGCGGATGAGTTTCGGGCAGTCCAAGGCGAGATTGTTCATGCGGCCTTTGCCCTGCACGACAATGAGGCCGTAGGCGCCCTTGTCCTTGATGGTGCACTTCACGCCGGGGTCCACCGTTAGTTCTTTGGCGGTGAAAAGCTGCTCGCCGTCCACCTTGCCATAGACAATCCAGCGGTCCATGTAACCTTCGCTGCGGGTGTCGGCCACGGGGACTGGTTCAAGGTAATGATTGTCCTTGAAGTTTGGATCCACATTGGCTTCCCAGTCGAGCTGTTCGACGAGGTAATCCAAATCTTGGTGGTATTTTTTGGGCACGTCCTTGACCAGGAGGCTCCACGGCACTTCCCGGCCTTCCACCAGGGACTGGTACATGCCAAAGACATCGCTGCCCCATTGCGGCTCATAAGTGCAGAGCGAGCCGGGGGCATGGAGGATGCAGGGGCCCACCAGCCAGCCGGTGCCGGGTTTCAGGCGGTAGGCCTTGGACAGGTCCAGGATGCCGTTGTCGCCCTTGTTCCAATTTTCCAGGCATTTGCGCACCTGCTCCTTGGTGGTGCCGGGCTCCAGGCCGAAGAAGGTGTAGGGGAAGTTGTTGCCCACGTTGTTATGCTGCGGCGGGAAATAATACGATTCCGGCTTGCCTTCCTGGCCCACCAGCGCGGCCTGCTTGGCATTTTGGTGCATGTGGTGGGGGATGGGCCCCATGTTGTCGAAGAACTTGGAATACACGGGCCAGCGTTTGTATTTCTTCCAGATGCGCTCGCCAATCAGCGTGGCGCCACATTCCTCGACGGCCTGCTTGAGGGTGAAGCGGTACTTGCCGGTGACCACATAACTCAGGCCTTCATCGGGGGTGCGATTTTCGTTGGCGGCGGGGGTGGTGGAGGCAAACCAGCGTTCATCAATGCCGCCGCGGTTCAACCCATAGGCATATAAATCATCCGGATGCAGCTTGAGGCGCTTGCCTGGTTGCAGGAAGGAGCGCGGCACCCAGCAGGGGGCCAGCCGCAACAGACCGCCGCTTTCCTGGAGGGCCGATTCGACCAGCGTTTTGACGTTTTTCTTGACGACTTTGAGGGAGGTTACCGTGTTCATGTTCGAGCTTAAAAAGGCTGTTGCTTTGTTCGTGTATTGGCTTCGTGCTCCGGCAGTAAAGCAAAACCAAGTCTGCGGCGCAAGCGCAAGATGAGCGGCGCAGCGGTTCTTCAGGCTGCCGCCTGCTGTGCCAGCTCACGGTACAACCGGGCATATTGCGCGGCCATGTCCTCCACCCGGAATTGTTGCACGACGGTGGCGCGGGCCTGGCTTCCCAGGCGGGCGGCCTCGAGGGGGGAAGCCAGACAGGAACGCAAGGCGCGGGCGATGGCGTCCGCTGTGTCGAGCGGCGCCAGCCAGCCATTCTGGCCGGGGGTGATGATTTCTGCGTTCCCGCAAGCTTCTCCCGCCAACACCGGCACGCCGCAGGCCATGGCCTCCAGGGCGGCGTTGGAGAGTCCCTCGTTTTCCGAGGCCACAATGAGGACGTCCATCGCCTGATAAAACGGACGGGGGTCTTCCTGGTAGGGCACGAGGTGAATGCGCGAGCCATGACGCCCGGCGCGGGCCAGCGCGGCCACGGCGTCGCTCTCCGGACCGCGCGCGCCCACCAGGAGCAGGTGAGCCTGGTGAAAATCTCCGGCCACAGTGTGGAAGGCGGAGACTACTTCCTGGTGCCGTTTGCGGCGTTGGAAACTGCCCATCATGCCCAGGACGAAGGCCCCGTCCGGCACGCCGAGCGCGCGCCGGGCGGCGGCGCGGTCGCCCGGGGCGAAACGTTCACTGTCCACGCCGTTCACAATGGCGGTCATGCGCGGATGATGGAATCCGCGCGCGTGATAATACTGCAAGAGGGTTTGAGAAACGGTGTGGACGGCGGTGCAGCGCCGGTACAAGGCGCGCCGCAGCCAATAACGCCAGCCCCGCCGCTCGCGGGGCGTCAACATGCCGTGCTCGCCGTGGAGCAAGGGCACGCGCGGTCCCCAACGGTTGGCCAGAGCGGCATAAAACAGCGGCCCCAGGTTGTGGGTATGGAGGACGGCGGGCTGCAGGTGGTATAGCAGCCCGCGCAATTTCATCACCGTGGCGGGTGACATGCCGCCGCCTTTGCCCAGGACGGTGACGCCGATGGCGGGCGGCAGCCGCCGGAGAAACTCCCCGGCCTTTTCCAGGCAGCAGACATGCACGGCAAATTCCCGCGCATCCAGGCGGCGGGCCACGTTGACCAGACCGTTCTCCATGCCGCCGGGTTCGAGCGAAAAGACCACGTGCAAGATGAGCTGGGGCTGACTCATGCGGAGCGGGAGCGGGAAACAGAAGGGGAGGGGTGCAAAGCCCGCCCCAAGGAGCGCAGGCGGGTGAAGGACACGGTGGAGCCGATGCGCCGGCCCTGAATGGGGAGAGGCCAGAAGAGCAGCGAAAACAGCAGATCGCGGAGCGCCTCCGTCTGCTGCCCGCTGCCGGCACAGATCAAGGCGGTCTGGTAGCGCCAGATGGCCAGCGCCTGCAGCCAGTAATCCAGGCGATGCCGCGGCACCGCCTGCAGGCGCCAGGCTTTGTTGATGACCTGCCGCATGTTTTCCCGCATGCGGCTGGCGTGGCGGCTCATGTTGGCGTCATGCTTGCGAATGAGCACCAGGCGTTCGGGTTGCAGCCACACGCGCCAGCGAATGGCGGCCCGCAGCCACATATCCCGGTCCTCGGAGCTGCGCAGGGCCGTGTCAAATCCTCCGCACGACTCAAACACCTCCCGGCGGGCCACCACCGACGAAGGCGAAAACCGGGTGCGCCACAAAATGTCCGCCGCCGTGATTTCTCCGGCCAGTTCCTGTTCGCCGGGGTTGAGGGGGAGGGGTTCGCCATGCTGGTTGATGCGGGTGGAGCGGCAGGCGACGACACCAAACTGCGGGTCAAGCTGCTGGAAGCAGGCGATGGCCGAGGCCACCCGCTCCGGCAGCCATTGGTCGTCGGCATCCAGCAGGGCCACAAAGGGAAAACGGCTTTCCCGGAGACCGGTGTTACGGGCGGCCGACAAGCCGGCATTGGTTTGATAGTGGTAACGCACGCGCCCGCCAAAGCGTGCCACGACTTCGCGGGTGGCATCGGTGGAGCCGTCGTCCACCACCAGGATTTCCAGCGGTTGATGCGTTTGCGCCAGGGCGGACTCCAGGGCATGGGGCAGGTAGTGGGCGTAGTTGTAAGCCGGGATGATGACGCTCACGCCCCACGTGTGGGCGGCAGCGGGGGAGGGGGAGCTGCGCGGTCCGGCCTGTTCCTCCACTGGCGGCATGGGCGGCCGTGGTTGCGGGGTTAGGAGGTGCTTTTTTCGGCGGGGGTGGGATTGGATTCGGCGGGCGGCTGGGCCTCGACGGCCTTGTAGCTCTTATAGTAGTGGTACGAGTAATAATAGTAGTTGTAATAATTGTAGTAGTTGGAGGTCACCGACAGGTCCAGCCGGTTCAACACAAAGCCGTAGAAATTGGCGTGATTGGCCTGCAGGATTTCCACGGCGGATTTGACATAGCGGGCGGGGGTGCGTCCGCACCAGACCACCAGCACCACGCCGTCCACCAGGCGTTGCAGCATGGCGGTTTCCGACAGCCCGAGGATGGGCGGGGTGTCAATGATGATGCGGCGGTATTCCTGGCGAAGTTCGGTGAGCAATTTCTCAAAGGCGGGCGAGCCGACCAGTTCGGTGGCGCCCTCCAGATGTTTGCCGCAGGCCAGGAGGGTCAGGTGCTCGTGATCGGTAGGGCGCACAACGTCGCGCCAGTTGGCATGTTGCATCAGGATGTTGCTCAGGCCGGGCGCACTGCGCTGGCCAAAGAGCCGGTGGAGGCGTCCGCGGCGCAGGTCAGCGTCAATCAGGAGTGTTTTCTCCCCCATTTGCGCGAAGGAGCGGGCCAGGTTGTAGCTGACCACCGTTTTGCCCTCCTCCGGCATGGCGCTGGCGATGACGATGGCCTGTGGGTCGCGGGTCACCGCGCCCATGGAGAGCAGGTTGGTGCGGATGACCCGGAAGTTTTCGACAATCTGCCGGTCCACATGCCCGCCGGCCACAGGACTGCCGGGCAACTGGCTAGGGTCGAGGCGGGGCACAATGCCCAGGCCGCGCAGGCGGTGATTTTGCTCCATTTCCTCGACGTTGCTGACGGTGTGATCGAGGAATTCAATGAGGAAGGGGATGCCCAGGGCCAGAAACAATCCCAGGCCGAGAGAGTAGATCACCAGCTTCAAGCGGTTGGGGGAAACGGGGATTTCATCACGCAGTTCGATGTGCCCCATGAATTGCAAATGCGAGCGCTCCTTGTCGGCGCCGAAGTCAATCATGCTCAGGCGGGTGGCCATTTCCTTGTACATGGCGGCGAAGCCGAGGTTGCCGGCGCCTTTGCGCTCCAATTCCTGCATGAACATCTTTTGCTCGAGCAGGGCTTTTTCGTATTCCGGCAGGCGCGCCTGCAGCTCGGCCTTTTTCTGGCTCAGGCTGACGTATTCGAGGTGATAAGTCTGTTGCGCGGCGCGCAGTTCCGCTTCCAGCGCCCGGTTGATTTCCTCAAGTTTTTTGAGCGCCTCCGCCATTTTGGGGTGGCCGGGGAGGTATTTTTTGCCCAGCTCGTTGACCGCGAGCTGCAGTTTTTCGTGCTCCCGTTGCAAATCCTCCCAGCGCATCTGGGTGGGGGAGGTGACGCTGGAGGGCACCACCACCACGGGCGCCTTGTTGGCGCCTTCGGCGCCCGGCACGAGGTCCCCCGGCCGGATGGTGGAGTTTTTCAGGATGGCGGAAAGCAGCGACAGGCGCGAGACGACGTCCATGCTTTCATCGTCGAGGGTTTTTCTGACGCGCTCCAGCACTTCGAGGCGTTCGGAGACTTCCACCAACTGCTTGGGCACCTCCTGGAGCAGGGCCAGCTTGGTTTGCAGCTCGGTTTTGCGTCCGCTTTCCACCTGATGGGTGGACATGAGCGCTTCTTCCATGCGGCGGGAGACTTCCTTCAGCTCTTCGGTGTAGGAGGAGATGATCTTTTCCCGCATTTCCACGCGCTTTTCTTCGCGGTCTTTCAAAAACTCCTCCAACATGACCTCCGTCCATTTGCGGACGAGGTCGCCCTGATAGGCGAGGACGGTGACTTCGAGGTTGCGCTCGGAATTGAAGCGGACCTGCACAGCCCGCAGGTGCTCGGCATACAGGATTTTGGGATTGTCCGGCAAACCGAGGCGGCGGGCGGTGCGCCGGATGATGTGATCGGCGGTGAGCCGGCTGATGAGTTCGCGTTCGCTGCTGTCGCGGAACACCTTTTCCGCGTCCACAGGGCGCTCCAGGGCGTGGTAGCGAATGAGTGATTTGGCCATGTACACCGGTTTGACATACACGAAGAACGTCAAACCGAGAGTCAGTGCAAAAAACATGAGCAGCACCATGAGCCGCCAGTGCTTCAAGGCAATCGCCACGTAGAGCACAATGTCGGCGAAATTGATGCCGCGCCGCTTTAACCCAGGTAACATAAGAACGTCACAATACTGCGCTTCAAAGATTTATATAATGCCGGGTCAGGTGCGTTTTGTCGAGTTATTTTGCCCCGGACAATTTGCTATGAGGTTTTTTTGCCGCCTGCTATTTTTCCGGCGTTATGGCGTACGCCTCATTCCGCGACTTTCTCCGCCGGCTGGAGCAGGCCGGCGAGCTGGTCCGCATCAGCGCGCCGGTGGCGACGGAGCTGGAAATCACCGCGCTGGCGGATCAGCAGATGAAGGCTCCCGGCGGTGGCAAGGCTCTGCTGTTCGAGCAGCCGACGGTCAACGGGCAGGTCTCGCCGTTTCCAGTCGCCATCAACACCCTGGGATCCTGGAAACGCATGGCCTTGAGCCTCGGCGCGGAGTCGGTGGAGGCGGTGGCGGCCGAATTGGGCAGCCTGGTCAAGGCCAAACCGCCGATGAATTTCCGGGAGGCGCTCAAACTCCTGAGCACGGCCCTGGATTTGCGCCATGCGCGGCCGGTGAAGGTTTCCAGCGGCCCCTGCAAAGAGGTGAAGCATTTGTTTGAGCCGGCCGTGACGGCCGCCGCCGCGCGGGAGGCGGGGCCGCCGCCGGCGTTGCCGCCGGGGCCGGTCAATCTTCCGCCCACTGCGCCAAATCCCCCCACGTTGCTCAATCTGCCGATTCTCAAGTGCTGGCCGCTGGACGGGGGTCGGTTCATCACGCTGCCGTGTGTGGTGACGCAGGATCCTGATACGGGCGAGCGGAATGTGGGGATGTATCGCATACAGATTTATGATGAGCGGACCACCGGCATGCATTGGCAGTTGCAGAAGGTGGGGGCGCGGCATGGGCGGCGGTATTATGAGACAGGCACCCGGATGCCGGTGAGCATTTTCCTGGGGGGCGATCCGGTGTATGCCTTTGCCGCCACGGCTCCGCTGCCCGACGGTTTGGATGAACTGTTGCTGGCTGGCTACCTGCGGAAGAAATCGGTGGAGCTGGTGAAGTGCGAGACCAATGATTTGTATGTGCCGGCCGACGCCGACTTTGTCATTGAGGGGTATGTGGATCCCCGGGAGCCGCTGCGCCTGGAGGGCCCCTTCGGGGACCACACGGGGTTTTATACGTTGCCGGAGCCGTATCCGGTGTTTCACGTTACCGCGGTAACGCACCGGCGGGAGGCGGTTTATCCGGCCACCATCGTGGGTCTGCCGCCGATGGAGGATTTCTACATGGGCAGCGCCTCGGTGAAACTGTTTCTGCCGGTGATCAAGATGAATTTTCCTGAAATTGTGGACATTGCCCTGCCGGCCGAAGGGGTTTTTCACAATCTGGTGCTGGTGAGCATCAAGAAAACCTATCCCATGCAGGCTTACAAAATCATGCATGGCCTGTGGGGCATGGGCCAGATGATGTTCACCAAATACATGGTGGTGGTGGACGAGGACGTGGACGTGCACAACACCTCCGAGGTGCTGTTTCGGGTGTGCGCCAACACCGATCCGCAACGGGATTGCATTTTCACCAAAGGGCCGGCGGACGTGCTGGATCACGCCACCAGCGTGATGGGGGTTGGCTCCAAGCTGGGCATTGATGCCACCCGCAAACTGCCTGCCGAGGGTTTTCCGCGTCCCTGGCCGCCGATTATTAGGATGGATCCGGCGGTTCAGGAGCGCGCGCGGGCGATTCTCCGGGCGGCCGGCCTCGAATAATACGGCTTGGCAGCAAAGTCAAAGGGCGCTGCTGGCCATTCCAGAGCGCCCTTTGAGTCCCCAGTCCACCAACCCACCTAATCAACGTTTGGCTGTTTTTTTGACATTCTCTTTCTTTTTGGGGAAATCGAGCATCTTAAGCGCCAGGTCGGCGTAGGCATCGTCCAGCAGTTGCACGATGTCCTCTTCGTTCACCCCGGCTTTTTTCAGGGAGACCAGCCATTCGCGCTGCGGGTGGGAGGAAAGAATGGCCTCGCAGGAGGAGCCGGTTTTTTTGGCCAGCGCCCGGATGAAGACCAGGTCACTGACCTGACAATTTTCCTGCAAGAGCGCCTTTTCGACAAAGGCCACGTCCATTTGCAAGGCTTGCGCCACGGGGGCGGGGAGCTGCGCTTTGTCCAATTTTTGGACACACTCGTCTATAGCTGCGACAGCATCGGTTACCGTCTGGGCTTGAGCCGGTTGGGGCGCCCAGAGCGTCCAGCAGCACATCAGACCCGCCAGAAACAGGCTGCCTGTCGTGGCCGTGTTGATTGGTGCGGACTTCATGGTGGGAGATATGAGCAAACCTTATGCCACATTCTTATGCCGACCCTTCCATTCGGCCTCTCTGGAGCAGGCATTTCCGGTCATGGGCGGGCCGGCTGAACGGGGCCAAGAGATGAAGGATTGCCGCCCTCCGTCTCGATTTTTATTTTTTCAGCCGGCTGGATTTGTTAAAGTCATGGGTACTTGGCGGAGGACATGGCGGGCATGTGGCGGAATGGCAGACGCGCGGGACTTAGGATCCCGTGGAGCAATCCGTGCAGGTTCAAGTCCTGTCATGCCCACCAGCTCAGGCCGGCTGGGCGGGCGCATCCTTGGTGGACGGCACTGGCGCAGGAGCTGCAGGGGCGGCGGCTGAGGGGGTGGCTTCTGCGGTTTTGCGGGGCAAGGCGCGGGCCGGGGTTGCCTTGCGGGCGGGCGGAGAGGCTTTTTTCGATTCCTTGGGCGGGGTGGCTGCAATTTTCGGTGCCGGTTGGGGTTTGATTTCCGCCGGCTTGGGGGATGGTTTGGACGCACGCGCCCGGGCGGCGATTTTGCGCTGCCATTTATCGAGCGTGTCCTGCAGCTCGGCCAGGCGCGCTTCGGCGGCGGCCAGTTTTTCTTTCAGCTCCTTGTAGGTTTTGCGCGCCTGTTTGGCGGCGGCCTTGGCCGCTTTGGCGGCGGCCTTGGTTTCCTTGGCGCGGGTTTTGGCGGCGGCGGTTTTCTGATTGAGTTGTTGCACTTGCCGGGCAAGCTGTTGTTGTTGGGCATGGAGCTTGTCCAACTGCTCCGGGGTGGGGGTGAGGTTTTTCATGGCAGAAAGCAGAAGGTTGGGCTGCGGTTATTGGGTTTCGATGAGTCTGGTTGTTTTGCAGGAGCGCGGCCGGGATGCGGCCAACCCCTTCAATAGGCAGCAAAACGCAAATATCCCATGACAGTCAAGTTAAGTTTGAGTAACAAACCGGACCCGTGAGGGCGGCCCGTGGCCCCTGGTGGGGGCCACAACGGGTGCTTTTGGCAGTTGGAAAGCGGTGTGAACCTGGACTAAGCTTGGCGGCATGGGTAGTTTTGAAAATCCAGCGCTGGCCCTTTTTATAAAGGAGATGGGTGAGCGCATAATTGTGGCCCAACTCAGCATCGAGCGCCAGGGCGAGGCCGGTTATTTGTTGCGGCATGTGGAGGATGTTGGGGGGGTGGAGGGGCTGGAGTTGATAGGGGTGGATGAACTTCAGAGCCGGACACAATACAACAGTCTGGGCATGTTTCGGCCCCTGCATTCAGCGCCGGATTTATGCCGCGGGTGGTATTGCCGGGTGGGCACTCCGGCCGAGCTGGAGCAGGCCCTGGAGGCGGTGTATCCGGGTTTTTTGGCGGATTGGCATGCGGTGCGTACCGGGCCGCCGCCGGTGACTGACTATTATGCCTTCACGCAGCGGCAAAGCGGGATGTATCGGCTGACGGCCAAGGCCACGCCGGAGCAGGCGGCGGCCATGGTGCAGTCGTGTTGTGCGCCGCGCTTTTGTTTGAAACAACGTTATTGGGGTGTGCCGGGGCTGGCGGTGGACCGGCCGGAAGACAAAAGCCTGATCCCCTGTCTGGAGCCATGCGCGCTGTTATTGGAATTTGCGCGCAAGCGGATGCGAATTTCCCAGGAAACCCCCGTGACGCTGGCGCTGGCCCCCACGGAAATCCGGGGTTTGCTGGCCGCGGTGGAGCGTTTGCTCAACCAACCTAATCCTGAATTGCGGGTGGCGGATTTTAGTGCTCCGGCCAATCCGCGGCATGTGCAGTTTTTACAGCAAAAATTAATGGCGGCTTTGCCGCAAGGTTCCCCGGGTGGGGCATCGGCAGCAGCGCAGGAAGAGGAGTGACGCCGGCCGGGCTGCGGATGAAGGCCGATGACACCTCCAGCATTGCCAGCGGGGGGACAATAGCCTTCAATCGCCGCCATGCCGTCATGGGCTGCCATTTTTGATTGGGACGGGGTGATTGTGGATTCCTCCCGTCAGCACGAGCGCGCGTGGGTCCGCCTGGCGCAGGAAAAGGGCCTGCCATTGCCTGAAGGATTCTTTCGGCGGAGCTTTGGGATGAAGAATGACCGGGTAATCACCGAGCTGCTGGGGTGGACGCAAGATGCGGCCAAAGTGGCCGAATGGTCGTGGCAGAAGGAGGAGTACTTCCGGGATTTATTGCGGGCGGAGGGGATTGAATTATTGCCGGGTGTGCAGGCATGGCTGGAGACACTGAAAAAGGCCGGAGTGCCGTGTGCGATTGGCTCCTCCACGCCGCGGGAGAATCTTGATCTGTGCCTGGAGCGGCTGGGCGCGGCCCATTATTTTCAGGCCATTGTGGCGGCGGAGGACGTGCGGCGGGGCAAGCCGGAGCCGGAAGTTTTCCTGACTGCGGCCCAGAGACTGGGCGTGCCGCCGGCGCGGTGCGTGGTTTTTGAGGATGCGCATGTGGGTCTGGCTGCCGCCCGGGCGGCGGGGATGAAGGTGGTGGGACTGGCGACCACGCATCCGGCGGAAAGCCTGCGGGAGGCGGACATGGTGCTGCCGTCGCTGGTGGGATTGACGCTGGCCGAGGTGGAGGCGTTGGTGCGGGAAGCGGGCTAGGCGGCGTCCGGCTCGCGCCACTTGCCGTGTTCCTTGATCAGGGCCACCAGTTGCTCCACCGCCTCGGCTTCCGGGATGTTGAAGCGCACGGGGGTTTTGCCCACATACAAATTGACCTTGCCGGGACCGCCGCCGACGTAACCGAAGTCTGCGTCGGCCATTTCGCCGGGGCCGTTGACGATACAGCCCATGATGGCGATTTTGACGCCCTTGAGATGTTCCGTGCGGGCTTTGATGCGGGCGGTGACGGTTTGCAGGTTGAACAGCGTGCGGCCACAGGAGGGGCAGGCGACGTAATCTGTTTTGAAGGAGCGGCTGCCCACGGCCTGGAGAATGTTATACGCCAGCCGGAGGGAGGCGCCGGCGCCGGGTTCCAATCGCACGAGGATGGCATCCCCGATGCCGTCCGCCAGCAGGCTGCCGAGCACCGTGGCGGATTGCAGGAGGACTTGCGCCGGGGGCAGCGGGTCGGCGGCGGCGGTCAGGCAATCTTTGAGCAGGATGGGATTGCGCCGTCCGCTTTCCTGCAATTTTCCCGCCAGCAAACGGAAGGCGCTGATGGGCGGGAGGGGCAGGTCATCTTTGACCGTCACCAGCCGGGAGTCATCCGGCAGGTTGATCGCTTCGCGCGGGTCCACCTCCACCACGGGCAATTCTTCGTAGATGCCTTCCGGGCGGACGTCGTCCTGCGGCCGCAACCGCAGGAGCACCTGGTTATAGACCCGCCGGGGGACGATGACGCGAATGGGCTGCTCGCCGCCGCAGCGCAGGCCGAAGCCCACCGGCGCTTCCGCAGTGGGGCGGCGCTGGTAGTTGAAGGGATCAAAGGGCAGGGGGGTGAAAGCCCATTCGGGCAGGGCCACCGGCGGCAACGGCGCCGTAAGCCGTGGGGTTTGGGCGATGAGGTCGGCGCAGACGGGGATCTCGTAGGGAGAATCCTCGGTAAGGGAGACGCGGATGGTATCGCCGATGCCGTCGCAGAGCAGAGAGCCGATGCCGATGGCGCTTTTGATGCGGCCGTCCTCGCCCTCGCCGGCCTCGGTGACGCCCAGGTGGACGGGGTAGTTCCAGTCGGGCCCGAGTTTGTCGAGCTTGTCCACCAGGAGGCGGTAGCACTCGATCATGATTTTGGGGTTGGAGGCCTTCATGGAGAAGCAGAAGTTGTGGAAATCGAGGCGACGGGCGACGCGGGCAAATTCGAGGGCGCTTTCCACCATGCCCATGGGGGTGTCGCCGTAGCGATTCATGATGCGATCGCTGAGCGATCCGTGGTTGGTGCCGATGCGCAGGGCGCGCCCCAGCTCCTTGCACAGGCGCACGAGGGGGGTGAAGGCCTCCTCGATGCGGTCCAGTTCTTCGAAGTAGGAGGCGTCGTCGTACTCGCGGACCTGGAACTTTTTCTTGTCCACGAAATTGCCGGGGTTGATGCGGATTTTCTCCACCCAGCGGGCGGCCTCGAGGGCGGCCTCGGGCTTGAAATGGATGTCGGCGCAGATGGGGACGAAGCAGTTTTGCGCGCGCAATTTTTCGACGATGAGGCGCAGGTTGGCGGCATCTTTGACGGTGGGGGCGGTGATGCGCACCAGTTGACAGCCGGCGGCGACGAGGTCGAGGGTCTGGCGGACGCAGGCCTCGGTATCCATGGTGTCGCAGGTGAGCATGGATTGTTTGACCACCGGGTGGGAGCCGCCGATGATGACGCCTCCGCGGGCGGGGTCGCCCACCACCACTTCACGGGTGGGGCGGCGGCGGTAGAAATAAGGTGACACGCAATAACTCATGGTTTGTTTGCAGCTCTACGGCGGGCGCCACAGCCGGGCGAGGTGGCTCACTGGCCGCGAATTTGGACCTTGGGCGCAAACTGCGGTGTGGGCGGTTCTTTGGGGCCGCGGTCGGAGAGCGCGCCGACATCGTAGAAAGTGATGAAGAGCATGTAACCGATGATGAGCACGGCGCAGGCGGTTTGGACGGCCTGGAGCACCTTGAGGTTCATGGCCTTGCGGCGGATGCCCTCGATGAGGGCCAGGAGGATGTGGCCGCCGTCGAGCACGGGCACGGGCAAGAGGTTGAGCAGGGCGAGGTTGACATTGAAAATGACGCTGAACCAGAGGGCCAGCCGCCAGCCGTGCTCGCTTTGAAAGAGGAGGTAGTAGATGCGCAGGATGCCCACCGGGCCGGAGAGGTGCTGAGCCTTGACGCCGGACTTGCGGGAGAAGAGGGCCTTGAAGGTGCTGACCATCATGTCCACGCTGGCGTGGATTTGCTCCACCGGCCCCGGGCGGTCAATGGTTTGCAGGCCGCGGCTGTCCCAATAGACGCCCAGGCTGGGGCGCTTGTCCTCGGGGGCGGCGACGGCGGGGATTTCCGGCACGACGGCCACCAGATTGGTTTGGGCGCCGCGTTTGACCAGGAGGCGGACGGCGTTGGTGCCGTTGCGCTCGATGAGGGTGCTGACCTGACTGGGATGGATCAGCCGCTGGCCGTTGGCTTCGAGGATGATGTCATCTTTGCGCAGGCCGGCGTAGTCGGCCGGGCTGTGGGGCAGGACTTCAGCGATGATGGCGGTGTAGGCCGGCACAATTTTGATCTGGCGCAGGCCGCTGCGCTGGCCGAAGCCGGTCTTCTCGACTTCGGGTTTGATGGCGACGGTGTTGGTCTGGCCTTGGCGTTCGTAGGTTACCTGGATGGTTTCGCCTTCGGAGGAGATGATGCGCCATTTGATGCTGTCGGTGCCGATGCCGCCGAAACGGGTGACCGGATGGCCATCAATGGCGACGAGGCGGTCTCCCGGTTGCAGGCCGGCTTTTTCGGCCGGGCCGTCTTTGAGCACCATGCCGATGACGTTGGAGCTGTCGGACTCATACACGGGCCGGCCCACCTGCCAGACGATGAGCGCGAAAACAATGGCGAGGAGGAAACTGAACAGGGGGCCGGCGAAGGCCACGATGATGCGGTCTTTGACCGGGGCTTGCGGCAGATTTTGTTTGTCCACCTGCACTTCGCCCTCGATGGCCTCCATGGGGGCCATTTGGGGGAGGGAGACGAAGCCGCCGGCGGGGATCCAGCCGAGGCAGTAGGTCACGCCGCCGATTTTGCGCTGCCAGAGGGGCTTGCCGAACCACACGCCAAAGCGGTCCACCACCATGCCGCGCCAGCGTGCCGCCAGGAAGTGGCCCAGCTCATGCACGATGATGAGCAGGTTGAAGAGCACCAGCACTTCCAGCAAAATGACTATGAACTTTAGTATTTCCATGACCCGGCAGGCTGCAGTACCCGCCTCAGCCGGTTAATATAACCAGCCGTGGGGCGCTGGCAATGCCGGAAAGTGAAGTTGGCGGGGCGCGGGGCCGAGGAGCCGCCAAGGTTTTTGATTCGACGCTGGCGGCGCGGGCGGGCATGATGAGGGCGCCCATGTGGCGGCATTATCCATGGTTGACGGCGCTATTTTTGGCGCCGCTGTTGTTTGGGTCGGTGACGGCCGAAGGACAGGCGGCGGTGGGCCTGCTGTTGGGGCTGAGTGTTTTGCTGCTGGTGGAGGAGCTGGGGCGCGGGGAGGAACGGTGGCTGCCGCGCGGCTGGGGCTGGCTGGCGGTGGCGGGGCTGGCGCTCTATTTGATTCCGCTGCCTGCAGCGCTGGTGCAGTACCTGAGTCCGGCGCGGGCGGCCCTGGCGCAGCAATTTCCGGTGGCATCCGGATCGCCTGAGCGGTGGATGACGCTGACATTGTCGCCGGCGGGCACGGTGCAGCGATATTGGGAATTGCTGCAGGCGGTGGTGATTTTCTGGCTGGCGCGGCAGGGGGCGCATCGGCGCGGTTTTCCAATGGTCCTGGTGCGGTTTGTGCTGGCGGCGCTGTTTTTGTTGGTGTTGTCCGAGGCGTGGCTGCGGTGGGTGGACGCGAGCCGGCTGTTGGGGATATGGGAGAATCGTTATCAATATGCGGCCGGGACGTTTGCCAACCGCAATCACTTTGCCAACTGGGTGTACATGGGGGTGTTGCTGGTTTTGGGATGGGGGATGCGGACGGTGTCGCCCTTACACCGGGCGTGCTCCGAGTGGCGGCCCCGGCCGCGCCGGCGCTGGCCCACGCTGGTTTTGCTGGTGGTGGTGGTGGTGCCGGCCCTGGTGGCGGCGGTGGCGTGCGGCTCGCGGGCGGGGGGGCTGGCGTTTGGGGCCGGATTGCTGACGTGGCTGGTGTATCTGGCGCGGCGCTCGAAAAACCGCACGCGGCTGCTGGTGTGCACGGGCGCGGTGGTGCTGGTGCTGTTGATCATGCTGGCCGCCAGCGGGCTGGTGCTGGACCGATTAGAGGGAGGGGCCAAGGATTTGTCCTTCAAACGGGCGATTTGGAAAGATGCGATGGAGATGACGCTGAAGTTTCCGTGGTTTGGGGTGGGGCCGGGCGCGTTTGCGACGGCGTTCAATCACTTTAAGACGTTTGGCGGGGATAAAACCTTCTGGCATGCCGAAAATGATCTGGTGCAGTGGGTGGCGGAGACGGGGGTGGCCGGGCTGGTTTGGGGTTTGCTGTTGGTGGGGATTTTGCTGGCCAAGGGGGCGCGGGAGGCTCTGCGGCGCAAGGTGACGGAGCCGGAAATATTGATTGGCGCGCTGGCGGCGTTGCTGGCCTTTCTGGTGCATGCGCAATTTGAGTTTGTGGGGCAGACGCAGGCCAATCTCCTGCTGGCGGCGGCCTTGTTGGGCCTGGTGGTGGGCATGTTGGAGGAGCCGCATCGTCCCGAAGTGCCGCCCGCACTGCCGCGGAGCCGGGTGGTGGTTCACTGTGCCCTGGGGGGGGCGGTGGTAATGGCGGCGGTGGCGCAGGGATGGAGTTTCTGGCGGTGGCAGACGCGGCTGGATCACCCTGCGCCGGAGGGGCAGGCTGCGGCCATTGGGCAATCGCTGCGGCTCTGGCCATGGGCCAGCGAGAGGCGTGTGGCCTGCCTGCGGGCACGGGTGCTGGCCCTGCAACGGGAGCCAAGGGCGGAGCAAATCCGGCAGGCGGCGCATTTGCGGGAGGAATTTTTGCGCGCTTTGCGACTGGACCCTTATCAGTGGGAACTGCGGCTGGAACTGGCATGGCTGGAGCTGGCTTTTTCGGAGTCGTCCGCCGCCGGCAGGGAGGCGGCGTGGGGGGTGATGCGGTTGAATCCCCTGCAGCCGCGGCTGGGGTTGCGGTTTGCCCGGCATTTTGCCGTGCGTGAGCCGCACGTGGCGCTGGAGTTTTTGCAGGCGGCGCCGTTGGAGCGGCCGGAGGATTTGCGGGAGGCGCTGGAGATTGCGTGGCAGGCGGAGCCGCAGCCGGCGACGCTGTGGTCGCTGACGCCGGACACGCCTGCGGCGCTGATGACCCTGGCGGATTTTGCGCTGCATCGGGGGTTGGGTGGGCTGGCCCGGGAAGCCTGCCGCCAGGCCACCAACCGGGTGTTGGGGGTGGAGGTGGCCACGCGATTTTTGCGGGCGGGGGATGTGAGTTCAGCCACCAATGCCCTGGGCCGAGAAATCAATCTGCCCGCGGGCCAGTGGGTGTTGCTGCAGGCGTTGATGGCCGGGCGCCAGTTCAATGAGGCCTACCGGCTGGCCGAGCGGTTGTGCCGGGTGCATTGGCCGCCCGGCACGCTGGACAAGCCGCTGAATTCCGGCTTTGCCGAGGCCGGCGTGGAGCAGTGGCGGGCGCGCTGGACGCAAACCCCCACGGACACCAACGTGGTGCTGGCGCTGGCGGAGGCCATGTATCATCTGCCCGCGGCGCAGAGGGATCTGGCTTTCCTGCGCCAGGCGGCCGCCCCGGCTGCCAGCCCGCCCCGGCTGGTTTATCTGCTGGCGCAGACGGAATGGGATTTGGGGCAGGAGGAAGCGGCGGCGCGCCGAATGATGGCGCTGGCCGAGCGCGCCCTGCAACCGGTCCTCAGAGGGGGGCCGTGATTGGCGCGGGTGCTGCGGCCGCCGTCTGCGGCTGACGGGCCATCTGGGGATCGGCGCGCAGGGCCGCGCCAGTGTGGCTGGCGGGGCAGGCGGCCACCACTTCGGGAGGGCCGCAGACGACGATTTGTCCGCCGGCCTCGCCGGCCTCGGGGCCGAGGTCAATCAACCACTCTGCCGCTTTGATGACTTCCAGATTATGCTCAATGACCAGCAGGGAGTGACCGGCGTTGACCAGTTTTTGGAAGACCTCGAGCAGCACGCGGACGTCTTCCCAGTGCAGGCCGGTGGTTGGCTCGTCGAAGAGGAACAAGGTGGGGCGTCCACGGTGGGCGGAGGCGGTGGCGGCAAATTCGGCCAGATGCCGGGCGAGTTTGAGGCGCTGGGATTCTCCGCCGGAAAGGGTGTTGATGGGCTGGCCCAGGCGGAGGTATCCGAGGCCCACCTCCTGCAGGATTTGCAAGGCGGCGGCGGCACGGCGCGCGGGGGCGGAATCTGGGAAGTGTTGGAGGAGCGCCTGCACGTCTTCGGCGGAGGCCTCGAGCACGTCGGCGATGTTATACCCGCGGCCTGGTTGGCGGGGGTCGGCGAAAGTGATCTTCAAGACTTCGGGGCGGTAGCGGCGGCCCTGGCAGACGGGGCAGCGCAGGAAGACATCGCTCAGGAATTGCATTTCCACTTTTTCGAAGCCTGCGCCCCGGCAGGCGGGGCACTGGCCGCGCTCGGAGTTGAAGCTGAAGTCGCTGGCTTTAAGTCCGGCCTGGGCGGCCACGGGGAGTTGGGCGAAGAACTCACGCAAGGCCTCGAAGGCGCCGGTGTAGAGGGCGGGGTTGGAGCGCGGGGTGCGTCCGATGGGCGATTGGTCCACCCAGACGACATGGCCCAGGGCCTCGGCGCCTTCGAGGGAGGATGCGGCGGTGGCGTCGGAGGTTTGAGCCAGGGCCGGGTCGTCTTCCTCGTTCTCCTCGGTATCTTTGGAGGCTTGGACGTTGAGGTTGGGAAAATGCGCCGCGAGGAGGGGGAGGAGCACCTCGCGCAGGAGGGTGGTTTTGCCGGAGCCGCTGACGCCGGTGAGGGCCACCAGACGTCCCAGAGGAATTTCCACCGTCAAATCCTTGAGGTTGTGGGCGCGGGCATGGTGGATGACGAGGCGGGGGGTGGTGGGGTCCACGGCGCGGCGGGCGGGGAGGGGGATGGCCCGGCGGCCGCCAAGATAGGCGCCGGTGAGGGAGTGCTGGCAGCGTTTGAGTTGGGCCAGGCAGCCCTGAAAAATCAGATGGCCACCCTCGGCGCCGTGGCCGGGGCCCAGGTCCACGATTTGATCGGCGGCCTGAATGATCAGCGGTTCGTGCTCGACCACCACGACGGTGTTGCCGGCGTCGCGCAGGCGGTGAAGCAGTTTTACCAGGCGATGGGTGTCGCGGGGATGCAGTCCGACGCTGGGTTCATCCAACACGAAGAGGGTGTTGACCAGGCGGGTGCCGAGGCAGGTGGCGAGGTTGACGCGCTCGGTTTCGCCGCCGGAGAGCGTGCGGGTGGGACGGTCCAGGGTCAGGTAGCCCAGACCGATTTCCACGAGGTAACCGAGGCGGGCGCAGACTTCGTCCAGGACGACAGCCAGGGGGTGGTGAGGTTGCCAGGGGTGGGACTGGCGCAATTGGGTGGCGACTTCCAGGGCCTTTTGGAGGGTCAGGCGGTAGAAGTCCGGCAGGGTCAAGGGGGGGGAGGGAGGGGGGAGGCGATAATTGAGGGCCTCCGGTTTCAGGCGGGTGCCCTGGCAGGCGGGGCAAAGGGTGTAGGCACGATAGCGGGAGAGGAGCACGCGGACGTGCATTTTGTAGGTTTTGGATTCCAGCCAGCGGAAATAGCCCCGCAAACCGTACCAAGAATGGGGCCATTGATGGGCGGCGTCGCGGCCATAGTCGGGATCGCCCTCGATGACCCAATTTTGGATGTCGGACGGCAAATCCTTGAAAGGCACGTTCACCGGCACGCCGCGTTTTTTGCAGAAAGTCAGCAGATCATCCTGGCATTCGCGGCTCATGCCGCTTTGCCAGGGTTTGATGGCCCCTTCGGCGAGGGATTTGGCGGGGTCGGGCAGGGCGCGCCGGTAATCCACGGTGATGATGCGGCCAAAACCTTTGCAGGCCGGGCAGGCGCCTGCCGGGTGGTTGAAGGAGAAGAGGGCGGGGGCTGGCGGGGAATAGGTCAAATCGCAGCGGGCACAATGCCAGTGGATGCTGAAACTGAGCGCTTTATCCGGCACGGGGCGGCCCTGGTGCAGGGGCCAGACGCGCAGGCGGCCATGCCCGAAGTGATAGGCCTGCTCGCAGGCTTCGAGGAAGCGGCTGCGCCCCTCGGGGCTGACGCGCAGGCGGTCTTGAATCACGGTTACGTGGGGGGGTGGCGAGGGGGAGAGCCAAGCCGCTGCGGCGTCAATGTCCATGACGGTATCCTGCACCAGCAGGCGGCGGTAACCCTGGCGCTGGATGAGCTGCAAAGACTCTGGCACACTGAGTTTGGCGGAGAGCGGCAGGGCGAAGGTTACGAGGACTTCCTGTCCCTGGCAGTCGCGGGCGACGGTTTCCCACACTGTTTCGGGGGGTTCGCGGCGGACCGGCTGGCCGCAGCCGGCGCAGTAGAGGCGGGCGACGTGGGGCCAGAGCTGTTTCATGAACTCGCACAGCTCGGTCATGGTGCCGACGGTGGAGCGGGTGGAGCGGACGGTGTTGCGCTGTTCAATGGCGATGGCGGGGGGGATGCCCTCGATGCTGTCCACCGCCGGTTTGTCCATGCGGTCAAAGAATTGGCGGGCGTAGGGGGAGAAGGTTTCGATGTAGCGGCGTTGCCCCTCGGCAAAGAGGGTGTCAAAGGCCAGGGAGCTTTTGCCCGAGCCGCTGAGGCCGGTGATGACGATCAGCCGGCCCAGGGGGAGGTCGAGGTCAAAGTGCTTCAGGTTGTTGTGCCGCACGCCGCGCAGGCGGATGCAGGCTGGAGCAGGCTCTTGCGCCATGGGGTTGAATGTACGGCGGCGGCGGGGGATGTCAAACGCCCGGGGAGCGGTCATGCACGGGACGCTTGCCAGTGAGCGGTTGTCCCGTTTAGACTGCGCGGCACGTTAAACGTTTATGATGACGTCCAACGAGCTGTTAGCGTTCATACCGCCCGAGCTGGCCAATGACATTATTGAGCATGCGTATGCGGCGGACAAACCGGTGTACCGCGCGACGATGGCGGCGGTGGCGGAGGCCCGGCGGGTGCGGCCGGTGTTTTTGGAGCGGCAACCGCGGGTGCAGCGGCACAAGTTGATGCTGGAGATGTTGACCAAGCCGCACATGGAGCCGGCGGCGAGCAACCTGATTCGCACGTGGTTGTTGAAGAAACAAAGCGCGATGCTGGCGGATTTTCTGGATCACCTGGGCATTCCGCACAAGGAGGGGGTGGTGGAGGATCTGCCCGAGAAGGTGGAGGATGAGAAATTGAAGGCGGCGGTGGATTTTCTGCTGGAGAAGCATCCGCGCGAGGCGGTGATTGTGTATCTGCACGCGTTCAACACCATGAATGAGACGTCCTGGACCAACCTGAGCGAGATGCTCGACAAGGACGCGCGTTTGCAACTGTAGGCCGCCGCCGGGGCGGATTGAGGCTGGCAAAAAACACCCCGCCCGGAGGGCGGGGTTTTTGTTTGGCGGAAAGGAGCGTGGGGCTCAGACCGACAGGCTCAAGAGGAACATGATGTTGTTGGGGGTTTTCTTGAGCTTGTTGAGCAGCAGCTCCATGGCTTCCACCGGCGGGACGCCGGTCAAGGCGCGGCGGAGGAGGACGATCTTCTGGTACTCGTCCGGGTGGTAGAGCAGCTCTTCCTTGCGGGTGCCGGAGAGTTCGATGTTGATGCTGGGGAAGATGCGGCGGTCCACCAGATGGCGGTCGAGGTGCACTTCCATGTTGCCGGTGCCCTTGAACTCCTCAAAGATGACTTCGTCCATGCGGGAGCCGGTGTCAATGAGGGCGGTGGCCATGATGGTGAGGGAGCCGCCCTCCTCGATGTTGCGGGCGGCGCCGAAGAAGCGCTTGGGCTTGTGGAGGGCGTTGGCGTCCACGCCGCCGGAGAGGATTTTGCCGGAGTGCGGCTGGACGGTGTTGTAGGCGCGGGCGAGGCGGGTGATGGAGTCGAGGAGGATGACGACGTCGCGCTTGTGTTCGACCATGCGGCGGGCTTTTTCGATGACCATTTCGGCGACGGCGACGTGGCGTTCGGGGGGTTCATCGAAGGTGGAGCTGATGACCTCGGCGCCCTTGCAGGTGCGCTCCATGTCGGTGACCTCCTCCGGGCGCTCGTCAATGAGGAGGATGATGAGATAGACCTCGGGGTTGTTGCGGAGGATGGCGTTGGCGAGTTTTTGCATGAGCACCGTTTTGCCGGTGCGGGGGGGGGCGACAATCAGGCCGCGGGTGCCTTTGCCGATGGGGCAGACGAGGTCCAGCACGCGGGTGGACAGTTCATCGGGTTCGGTTTCGAGGATGAAACGCTTGTTGGGGAAGAGCGGGGTGAGATTGTCGAAATGGGTTTTGTCCTTGGCCTTTTCCGGGTCTTCGCCGTCCACGGCCTCGACTTTGAGGAGGGCGAAGAACTTTTCCTTTTCCTTGGGGGGGCGGATCTGGCCGGCGACGACATTGCCGGTTTGCAAATCGAAGCGGCGGATTTGGGAGGGGGAGACGTAAATATCCTCGGGGCAGGGGAGGTAGTTGAAACTTTGGGAGCGGAGGAAGCCAAAGCCTTCGGGGAGCACTTCCAGGACGCCTTCGGAGAACATGACGCCGCTGCGCTCGGCATTTTTCTGGAGGAGCTGGAAGATGATCTCATGCTTGCGCATGGTGCCGAAGTTTTCCACGCCCCATTCCTTGGCCATTTTGGTCAGCTCCGGCATGCTCATGGCCTGCAGCTTGGCGATGTTGATGGAGCCGGGGGCGCTGCGGTCCACGGGGGCGGCGGGGGCTTCGTTCATGCCCTCGGTGGTTTCGACGGCATGTTGGGGGGGGCGCAGGTCGGAGGCGTCGCGCACCGGCCCTTCTTTTTCCGGCTCTTTGTCGGCGGCCGGGGGCGGGCCGGCTTCGGAGACAAGCGCCATCGCCGCCTGGTTTTCCTGGGAGGTCTCAGGGGCTTCGGTCAAATTTTTGGCGGCCTTTTTTTTGGCCGTTTTGGTTTTAGCAGTTCGTGGCATACGCTTTAGCCATTTTGTAAATGTTATTAAAAATCTAACGCGGCAGGGTCAATACCAAGGCGCGCATCGGGCGACCCGAGGCGCCAATGTTGGAATGCATTATCCTAACGCGGGTCTAAACAACGCCCAGCCCCGTGCGGGCTGGTGACGGAGTTAACTTACCAGCAAAAATCAATAGGGCAAGGGGAATTTCGCGGTCAGCTCGCGCACGCGCTCGCGGACCTGGCGGGCGGTGGCGGGATTTTTGAGGTCACAGAGCACTTCGGCAATCATGTCGGCAATGGCGGCCATTTCCTTTTCGCCCATGCCGCGGGTGGTGACGGCCGGGGTGCCGAGGCGGATGCCGCTGGCCTGGAAGGGGGAGCGGGTTTCAAAGGGGATGGTGTTTTTGTTGACGGTGATGCCGGCTTCGTCGAGGGCAATCTGGCAGTCCTTGCCGGTCATGCCGCGGGCGCCGACATCCACGAGCATGAGGTGGTTGTCGGTGCCGCCGCTGACGAGGCGGAAGTTGTTGCGGGCGAGCCCCTGCGCCAGGGCCTGGGCGTTTTTGAGGATATTTTGCTGGTACGTTTTGAACTCCGGCTGCATGGCTTCCTGGAAGCAGACGGCCTTGGCGGCGATGACGTGCATGAGCGGGCCGCCCTGGATGCCGGGGAAGGTGATGGAGTCAATTTCCTTGGCGTACTGGGCCTTGCAGAGGATGAGGCCGCCGCGAGGTCCGCGCAAGGTTTTGTGGGTGGTGGTGGTGACAAAATCGGCGTGGCCGACCGGGCTGGGGTGCAGGCCGGCGGCGATGAGGCCGGCGATGTGGGCAATATCGGCCAGGAGGAGGGCGCCGACCTCGCGGGCGATTTCGCCCATTTGGGCAAAATCAATGATGCGCGGGTAGGCGCTGGCGCCCACGGTGATCATGCGGGGGCGGTGCTGGCGGGCGAGGTCGGCCAGTTGATGGTAATCAATGCGCTCGTCCTCGCGGCGCACGCCGTAATGGATGATTTCAAAGAACTTGCCGGAGAAATTGGCCTTGTTGCCGTGGGTCAGATGGCCGCCGTGGCTGAGGTCCATGGTCAGCATTTTGTCGCCGGGCTTGAGCATGGCGAAATAAACGGCCATGTTGGCCGAGCTGCCGGAGTGGGGCTGGACGTTGGCATGTTCGGCGCCGAAGAGGGCCTTGGCGCGGTCCACGGCCAGTTGCTCGGCCACGTCCACATTTTCGCAGCCGCCATACCAGCGTTTGCCGGGGTAGCCTTCGGCGTATTTGTTGGTGAGGACGGAGCCCTGGGCCTCCATGACGGCGAGGCTGGTGAAGTTCTCGCTGGCGATCAGCTCGATGTTTTCCTGCTGGCGCTGGCGCTCGCGGGCGATGGCGTCGGCGATGGCCGGGTCGGTGCGTTTCAACCAGAGGCCGGGGCAGGAGAGGCCTTTTTCCATCTTGAGGACGCGGCGCAGATGGCGGCCGCCTTCGAAGCCGGCCTCGAGGAAGGCTTCGAGGATGGCTTTGGCGGTTTCGGGGGGGGTGACTTTGGCGCCGAGGCAAAGGATGTTGGCATCGTTGTGCGTGCGGGCCAGGCGGGCCAGCTCGGGGGTGGTGACGAGGGCCGCGCGCGCGCCGGGGATTTTGTTGGCGGCCATGCTCATGCCGATGCCGGTGGTGCAGACGAGGACGCCCAAGGCGGCCCGGCCCAGGGCGACTTCTTCGGCGACGGCCTGGGCGTAGTCGGGGTAGTCACAGGATTCCGCGGAGGCGGCGCCGTGGTCTTCGACGACAAAGCCGCGCGCCTCCAGGAGGGGTTTGAGGGCTTCCTTCAAGGCGAAGCCGCCGTGGTCGGCGCCGATGGCGGCGCGGAGCTGGGCGGTGGTTTCGCGGTGGTTTTGAGCGGATTCAAAAAAGTTCAGCATGGCTCGGATTCCTTGTTCAATTTGCCGGCGGCATTCGACATAGACCTCGTAGGGCATGCCGATGGGGTCGGCGATGTCTTTTTGGTGGTTGGGCAGGGTGTCGTCAAATTCGCGCAAGAGGAAGGTTTTTTCGGCCGCGTGGGGGTACAGGAGGAGGATTTGTTCCACATGACTGCGGGTCATGCCGACGATGACATCGGCCTGCTCGACGAGGGCGGCGCTAATGGGCTGGCTGCGCTGGTGCGAGATGTCAATGCCGATGTCAGCCATGGCCCGGACGGCGTGGGCGCTGGGCATCTGGCCTTCGAGCGTGCCCAGGCCGCAGGAGAGTGCGCGGTACCCGCCTTTGTCGCGGGTCAGATGGCGCAGCAATCCTTCGGCCATGGGACTGCGGCAGATATTTCCGGTGCAGACAAACAGTACGGTTTTCATGCCGTCAACCAGCGGTCAAGTTGGTCAAGACAGGTGTTGGCGTCAATGGTAAAACCCGCCTTGGGGCGCCTGATGGGCAGGCTCCTCAGGAACCGCGGCCCATTTTGAGCAGATTCAAACCTTTAAGCAAGTCCAGTCCCCGGGCCAGAGCCGGGTCGCGCACCAGTTGGGCGGCGGGGTCCGGGCGGGTGGAGGGGCGGGGGCGGGCGGGGCTTTCGCCTTCGGAGCTTTCCCGTTTCATGCGGACGAGGTCGGCTTCGGTGAGGCGTGGGCGCGAGGCCGGGTCGCCGCCTCCCTCTCCCAGGCGGAAGGGGTTGTCGAGATAGGCGCGTTCTTCGCGTTCACTGACGGCGGCGAGGATGTCCGGGCGGACGCCGCCGGGTTTGAGGGGCTGGCCGTCGCCGAGGGTGACGGCGGCCACGGCCAGGCGGAGGAGCTGGCCGTTGGCGAGGGTGACTTCGCGATACTCGGCGGTGTCGCCGCTGGTGGGGGAGCCGATGAGGACGGCGGTGATTTGTTCGCGGAGGATGGCCGCCAGCACTTCGGGCGCGCCTTTGGTCTGGCCGTTGATGAGGACGACCAGCGGGCCGGGGTTCCCGGCGGGTTCGGGCGGGGCGGTGATTTTTTGGCCTTTCCATTCCATGAGGAGGCGGTTGCGGCCCACGAACCATTGGGCCAGGCGTCCGGCGGCGGCCAGGTCGCGTCCGGCGGCGAAGCGGAGGTCCAACACGAGGCCCTTGAGTTGATTGGAGGAGGTCAGTTCAGACAAAGCCCGGGTGATTTCGTCCACGGTTTCGCTTTCGAGACGGGTGAGGCGCAAATAACCATATTGGTCGTCGAAGATGCGGTGCTGGGCGACGGCGGGGGCATTGGTGTCCGCGGTGGCGGAGCGTGGGGCGCGGGGGGCGGCGTTGGTCACGAGCATGACCTGGTTGCTGAAGCGGCGCAAGATGCCGTCCACGGCGGCTTCGTCCAGCATCTCCGGGTTGACGCCCTCCAAATGTTTGAGCAGGACCTCCCGGAGTTCATTGAGGGAAGGCCCTGCGGCACCGGCAAGGCCGGCGGCCAACAGCATCCAACATGGCAAGATACGGCCAATCATCGGGCGCAAACCTAACGGCCCGCCGGTCTGACGACAACAGGAAAACGGCGCGGCGTCAGCGGCCGGCGTTGAGGCTCTCGGGGAGGGTTTCCACAAAGCGCCGGATTTCATCGCGGACCCGGCGGTACACGGCCAATTTTTCTTCGCCATCGGGCAGATGGCGGGTCAGGGAAGGCGGGTCTTCAAAGCCGACGTGGAGGACTTTGGTCTGGCCGGGGAAGCGGGGGCAGCTTTCGTGGGCGTGGCCGCAGACGGTGATCACAAAATCGAAGGTGACGCCGGTGAGTTCGGCGAGGGTTTTGGAATACTGGCGGGAGATGTCCACGCCGGCTTCGGCCATGACCTTGAGGGCGTGGGGGTTCATGCCGTGTTTTTCGATGCCGGCCGAATAGGGTTCAATGAGATGGCCTTTAAGCTGGCGGGTCCAGCCCTCGGCCATCTGGCTGCGGCAGGAGTTGCCGGTGCAGAGAAACAGCACTTTTAATTTGGATGATGCAGAATCCATAGAGCAAAAGTGGCACGTTTGGGGCAAATGACAAGCGGGCATTTGGCGGCCGGCTGCGCGGCGAGCCACTAATCCCTTGTCAGTGGAGGCGGGCGGAAATTAGTATGCGGCCACATGGGACTGGTGGCATGAGCGCCTCGGATTATCAGAGCGTGGCTCCGCGTGGGCCATGGGAGGCGGCAGGAAGGCGGATACCGGTGGCGGCCCGAGCATGAAGACGTTGCGGATAGCCATGATCATCCCGGACAACCGGGACGAGCGCCGGCAATATGAGCAGCCGGAGCCGCAGTTGGGCACGGCGCCGACGGCGCTGTTGATGGGATTGCGGGAGCGGGAGGAGGTGGAGGTGCATGTGCTGTCCATCACGCGGCGTCCGATGCGCGCGCCGGCGACGTTGTTTGGGCGGGTGCCTTTTCATCTGGTGCCGGCGGGGCGGCGGGCGGGATTGAGCGGGCTGTATGTGCCGGCGGTGCGGGCGTTGCGGCGGCGGATTGAGCAGTTGCAGCCGGACGTGGTGCATGGGCAGGGGACGGAGCGCTATTGTGGACTGGCCGCTGTTTACAGCGGGCGGCGGAATCTGATCACGTTGCATGGCAACATGCGCGCCATTGCGCGGTTGTATCGGCCGCGTCCGCTGAGCTACTTCTGGATAACGGCGAAACTGGAGGGCCTGGTGGTGCGGCGGACGGGAGGGGTGTTGTGTCTCAGCCGCCATTCGTTGCGGGAGGTGGAAGGTTTGGCGCGGCGGACGTGGTATTTACCCAATGCGGTGGATCCGGCTTTTTTTGCGGTGAAGCGCGAGCCTGAGCCGGTGCCGCTGGTGGTTTGTCCGGCGAACATCATTGCTTTGAAGAACCAGTTGCGTCTGATGGAGGCGCTGGCGCCGCTGGCCGGGCGGCTGCAGTTTCGGGTGGTGTTTGCGGGGCTGGGAGAGCCGCGGGATCCGTATTATCAGGAATTCCAGCGCACGGTGAAACAATTCTCCTGGTGCCAGCATGAGGGCTTCTGGAGCCGGGGGCAGTTGATGGAGAAACTGGCCCGGGCCACGCTGATGGTGCTGCCCAGTTTGGAGGACAACTGTCCGATGGCCCTGTTGGAGGCCATGGCTGCGGGCGTGCCGGTGGCGGCTGCGCGGGTGGGGGGCATTCCGGATTTGATCGAGGACGGCGTGAACGGGGTCTTGTTTGATCCGTTGAACACGCAGGACATGCGGGAGCGCCTGGAGCAGATGCTCGAGCAAGCGGCGTGGCGGGAGGGACTGGCGTCCGCCGGCCGGCAGCGGGTGCAGGAGCGGCACACGCCAGCGGTGGTGGCGGCCGGGCATGTGGAAATCTACCGGGAAATAGCCGGGGGTGGCGCATGAAATCGTGGTGGGCCCGCGGGCAGGAATTGTGGCGCCGGGTGCGCGGTTCAGCCGTGTTTTACGGGGTGCTGGCCACGGCGGTGCGGGCGGGGGCGCAATTTTTCCTGCTGCCCATTGTGCTGACGGTACTGCCGGAGAAGGAATTGGGCATTTGGTGGCTGTTTTTGTCGCTGGGCGCATTGGTGGTGCTGGCGGATTTTGGTTTTGGGCAGGCGTTGATGCGGGTGTACAGCTTTTTGTGGGCGGGGGTGGAGGATTTTGATGGCGAGGAGCTGCGTCCGCCGCCGGAGAAGGGGGAGCCCAATTATGCGCGTTTGCGGCAGGTGCATCTGGCGGCGGCGCGTTTTTATTTCTGGCTGGCGGTGGGGGCAATGACCGTGATTGGGCTGGTGGGGACGTTGTTGGTGGCCTCGCATATTGCGGCCACGGCACGGCCGGCATGGAATTGGGCGGCGTGGGTGACGTTTCTGGTCGCGACGGGGTACAACCTAGCGACTTCGTATTGGGGCATGGCGTGCCATGGGGTGAACCGGGTGCGGGAGTTTCAGGTGGCCACGTTGTGGAGCGGTCTGGTGTATTTTGTGCTGGCGGCGGGCCTGTTGCTGGCGGGGCAGGGGTTAATGGCGCTGGTGGTGGCCTCGGCGGTGCGGGCGTTTCTGGCGCGGCGATTGTGGCGGCGGGCGTATTTGGCGGCGGTGCCGCCGCCGGCGGAGCCGGTGGCGCCGGATCCGGCGCTGTTTGCGCGGTTGTGGCCCAATGCCCGGCGTTTTGGGGTGACTTTCATTGGCACTTATTTGCTGACCAACGGCAACATTCTCATTGGCAGCCAGATTTTGCCGGACCGGGAATTTGCGTCGCTGGGGCTGACGGTGCAGGTGGGATTCTTTTTGTTGGGGCTGGCGAATTTGTGGCTGAATGTCAAATGGCCGGAGATCACGATTTTGCGGACGCAGGGGCGGATGCGGGAATTGACGCGGTTGTTTGCGCGGCGGCTGGCGCTGACGGTGATGACGTTTGGGGGATTGGCCGTACTGGTATTGCTGGTGGGGAATGTGTTGCTGGAGTGGAAGGGCACGCAGACGCGGCTGCTGCCCGGGCCGATGCTGACGTTTTATTTTGCCAGTTTGCTTTTTCAAACCTTTTATGGCGCGTTTGGTTCGCTGACCTGCACGGCCAATGTGATGCCGTTCAATCGGGTGGCCTTAATGACGGGGCTGGGGGCCATGACGCTGAGCTTGTGTCTGGCGCCGCAGTGGGGTTTGTGGGGAATGTTGCTGGCCGTGCCGGCGGCGGAGCTGGCCGGCAATGCGTGGTTTTATTTACGCCAGGGGTTGCGGAGCCTGCCGTTTGCGCCGCGGGAGATTATTCGTCTGGCGTGCTCTTAAGGCCGGGGACGAAAGAGGCCGAGGACGGAGATGCCGTGGAAGGGGAAGAGCCGTTTGAAGGGGCCGGTTTCGAGCCGGATTTGCATTTTTTCGCCGAGGAGTTTGCCAGCCAGGGGGCTTAACAGGGGCAGGGCGGTGGCATCGAAGCCCCATTCGACCAGTTCCAGGCCGCAATGGCGTTGCGCCAGATTGAGGAAGTGGTAATGGTCCCAAGATTGGAGATGGCCTTCGTTGACGTAGTCCAGGCGGATGCGGCGGTGGAGCAGCCAGGTGAGGTGGCGCAAATTGGGGACGGCCAGAATCAAGTAGTGACGGGCGATGCGGCCCAGGCCGGACAGGACTAATTTGGGGTTGTCCACGTGTTCCAGCACGTGAAAACAGGCGACGATATCAAAAGAACGGGGGCCAAATTGCGGGAGGGGATCGCCGGGTTGCATGAGGCGGGCCGGGCCTTTTTCGGTTGCGAGCTGCACGCATTGGGGGTCCACGTCGGCGCCGGTGACCTGGTAACCGGCTGCGGCGGCGAGGGCGAGGAATTCACCCCGGCCGCAGCCGTAATCGAGAACGGTCTGGCCCTGGGGGGGGCAATGGCGGGCGAGCAACTCCAGGCCGACGCGTTTCCAATGATTTTCGTAGAAATGATGCCGGTTGCCGGCTTCATTGATTTGATAGGGCAGATGTTGGACGGGGGCGCTCACACCTCAGGAGGGAGAAGGGTTGCCGGGCAAAACTTTGCGCAGCTCATGGCCGGTGGTCCAGGCGAGGGTGGTGCCCGGCACGCGGTAGAGAGCCAGGCGGTTTTGCAAGGATTCCAGGTAGGCGGTCAGGGGGCCGAAACGGCCGCGTCCGCCGTAGTCGTGCCAGAAGACCAGGCCGTTGGGAGTGATCATGCGGGCCATTTTTTCGGTGTCATTGCGGACGTAGGGCAGGGCATGGGCGCCGTCAATGAAGCCGAGGTCCACGCGTGCGGCAAAGGGGGCGGGATCGAAGGCGAGCGAGTCACCGAGCAGTTGCTCGAAGCGCGCTTCCAGTCCGTGTTCGTACACATAGGCGGCCAGGCGGCGGCGCTGAATTAAATCGCGGTCGGAATCAATCATGGACTGGTCGGGGGGCGGGGCGGAGGGCGGCAGGTCGAGGCTGAACACGCGGGCCGCAGGGGGCGTGTTCATGAGGAAGACGGTGGTGGTGCGGCCGTTGAAGGTGCCGATTTCGAAGACGCAGCGCGGTTGGAGGAGGCGGGTGACGGCGGCCAGCAGGGCGAGTTCTCCCACGGAGGTGCCGCCGGCATCGGTGAGGCGGGGCGGCAGATGCACGCGCTCGATGACGGGGGCGGAGGGAGGGCGATTTTGCCACAAAAATTGGATGGGATCACGGGGCGGCAGCCCCCATCCCAGAAACTCCTCGCCGCGGCGGACATTTTCCGAAAGGCAGGCGCGGTAGAGGGCGGGTTTGCAGAGGCGGAGCAACAAAACGAAACCATTCAGTCCGGCGAGGGCAGCTCCGAGGCTGCGCCAGCGGGCGCGGAAATGGTTGGTGTTATCGCTCATGCCGGGCGGCACTGTAGCGCAGGCCTTTGGTTCTCACAACAGCGGAGAGGCAGGTGGTTTTGGGACAAGGTGAAAGAGATGCGCGGTTTTAGGTGGGTTGTGGCCTGGGGCACAAATGGTTTATTTAAAGGTTGACTTCCAAGAGCAGTAATTCCTATAATACAATCAGCCACAAAAATCACCATATCTTATCGGCCAGTTGGGATACTTGAGGCGAGGGCCAGCTTGTCATCCGGCAGGCCGAGCAAGAGCAAACCTTCAAACCTGCATCGGTTTTATGAAACCCTACAAACTTACCTCCTGGCATGGGAGCGTGACGGCCTGCTGGTGCGTGGTGGCGGCGGTGATGATAGTTGCTGCGCCGTTATCCCTGCCGGCGGCCTTGATTGCGTATTGGAATTTTGATGAGGGCAGCGGCACGTTGGCCCAGGATAGGTCGGGGGTGGCGAGTCCGCATGATGGGACGCTGGGCGCCAGCGCTGGGGCCACGCCGCCGCAGTGGATTGGGGGGCGTTTTGGTACGGCGCTTGATTTCAACCGGCTGAATGACAACGCGGGTTCGCTGGTGACGGTGCCGTTTCAGGCGGACTTGCGGCTGAATGACGCCTTTACGATCAGCTTCTGGTACCGGCCGGGGCCCAACATTGGGAGTTTTCCCGGGCCGATGCGGATTGGCTCCCAAAGCGCCACCAGCGGCTCCAACATTGGGTGGGGTTTTTTCCGGGCAAGATCGGGCAACCGCGTGACCTATAAACGAGGCAATGCACAGCCCAACATGTTTCCGCCGACCCTGGTGAATGGGACGTGGTATCATGTGGTGTTGCGGCACGACGGGGGGAATCAAAACATCGCGATCATCTTCGGCATGTCCACCAACAGCACCACGCAATCGTGGCTGGATGCCACGACGACGGCGGTCTTTGAGATGGGGCGGATGGATCAGTTTGATGATTGTGATCTGGATGATGTGGCGCTGTTTGACGAGGCCCTGCCGCTGGAGCGCATATACACGCTTAACAGCGTGCCGACGCAACTGGGGCTGGACTACAGCCTGGCCGAGGTGCGGGCGTTGTGGGCGATTTTTGATGGCGGGCCGGGGAGCGTAGGGACGGTGAAGGGGCGGCGGTGGGCGTACACGACGGACATTCCCGGCACGCCGGCGCCGGGGGAGGCGTTCATCAGCGGCAACAGGTTTTACGTGGTGTTAGGGCCGGGAGCAGGGTTGACCGCGCCCGCCACGTATTACGGGGATATCAGTCCGGCGGGGGTGGGGATGCCCGGCACGCTGACGTTTGGCGACACGCCGGACATCGCGCCTTCGGCCCGTTTTGTGTTTGATTTGGGGGCGGACGCGGCCCTTGGGCCGCATAATGATTTCATTGAGATTCAGGGGGACTTGAACGTGGCCAGCAATACGGTGGTGATCAACCCGCTGGCGGCGCTGGTGGCGGAGCCATATTGGCTGATGAAATATACGGGAGCGATGAACGGCCGGTTAAATCCCAATGTGGTGCACAACACGCGTTATGACATCAGTCTGGATGAAGGGGAGGGAGGCAAGATCAAACTGACGGTGAAAGGCACGAATGCCTGGCTGCAGTGGGCTTCCGACGCGATGGGGACGTGGGATTTGACGCGGACAACCTGGTCCAACCTGGTGACGCAGACGGCGGATGTGTTTCGGCAGGCTGACCGGGTGCGGTTTGACGATGCGCGGCCGGTGCTTAGTGACATTGTGATTGGCGAGCGGTTGTTTCCGGCGGCGATGGTGGTGGCGTCCAGCACGTCCAACTTCACGTTCACCGGCACCGGTTCCCTGGGGGGGATGAGTGAGGGGCTGACGAAATCGGGGACGGCGACGTTGACGTTGGGGACGGCGAACAACTTTCTGGGGCCGGTGGTGGTGGAGGAGGGGATGGTGAAAATTGCCAATCCTGCGGCGCTGGGATCCACGGTTGGGGGGACCATCGTCCGGTCCGGGGCGACGCTGGACCTGGGCGGTTACTCGCCGGGAGCCGAGCCGATCGCGGTGAGCGGGGCGGGGATCAACGGGATGGGGGCAATCATCAATTCCGGGGGCGCCTTAATCAACAACGGTTTGCTGGGGGTGGTAAGCCTGCAGGGGGACACGACGTTAGGTGGGACCAATCGTTTTGATCTGTTTGGCGGCTCGCTGGTGGGCAACGGGTATCGTTTGGTGAAGGTGGGGCCGGCGGAGATCGCGCTAGCGCATCTGGGGGAAACGGGATTGGGCGAGATTGAGGTGTTGGGGGGCCAGTTGACGGTGCTGGGGAATACGCGGTTGGGGAATCCCACGGAGCGGGTGCGGGTGGGGGCGGGGGCCACGCTGGCCTTTTGGGCGGTGGGGCCCAACCAGCTCAACAAGAGAATTCAGGTGGACAATGGCCGGCTGCTCAACGCGACTGCGCCGGCGGCGGATACCGCCCTGCTGACGGGGCCGGTGCGCTTGCGGGGCACGAATACGGTGGAGGGAGGCTCGAGCATCGCGATGTGGGGAGAGTTGGGCGGGGACGGGCGCTTGAACAAGAACGGGGCGGGGACGCTGGCGTTGATGTCGTCGGTGGTTTATCAGGGGACGTTTAACATCAATGCGGGCCGGCTGGTATTGGGGACGAACGTGACGTTGGGCGGTGTGAGCAATTTGATTTTGGCCAGCGGTGCGATATTGGATGTGAGCAGTGCGCGGGATCCGCAAGAATACGAAGTGCCGGCCGGGCAGACGCTGATGGGGCAGGGCCAGGTGCATGGTTCGGTGGTGGCGGTGGAGCGGGCGGTGGTGGCGCCCGGGATGAGCGCAGGCACTTTGATTATCACCAATCATTTGACATTGAGGGATGGGGCCACGGTGGTGTTTGAGCTGGGCGACTCGCCGGTGGAGGGGGGCGGCACGAATGATTTATTACAGGTGCTGGGTGATTTGACGGTGTCGGGCCCTGTGACCATTCGCATTGTGCCGATGGCGCCGCTGAATACGACGGAGTTTTATACCTTGATCAATTACAGCGGCCGGTTGAGGGGGTCACTGGCCGAGGTGGTGGTGGTTTCTGACAGCCGCTACAGTTTTTATCTGGATACCTCGGTGGCCGGGAAGATACGCGTGCTGGCCACGGCGGAGGGGGCAATATTGACGTGGCGCGGGGATCATCCGATGGCCCCGGGGGTGTGGGACTTGAACAAGACGCCGAATTGGGCGGGCGGGGAGCGGTTTTTGGCGGGGGACACTGTAGTCTTTGACAACTCCGGGGTGGTGACGACGGTGGAGCTGGTGGGGGACTTGTATCCGGCGCTGTGGCGGGTGGAGGAGGATTTCCGGGAATATGTGTTCAGGGGAGAGGGACGGGTGCGGGGTGGAGGTTTGACCAAGTCCCAGGCGGGGAGGATGGTGATTGCGAACACCGGGGTGAATGATTTTCCGGGGGCCATCACCCTGTTGGGGGGGACGTTGCAAGTGGGCAATGGCGGCACTTTTGGCAACTTGGGCCCCGGGCCGGTGGAGAATCAGGCGCGGTTGATTCTTGATCGGAGTGACGATGTGACGTGGGGCAATGTCATGACGGGGAGAGGCCAGTTTATCAAAGTTGGGACCAACACGCTGACGTTGGGGGCTTCCATGGCCGGCTTTGATGGGACCGTTGATGTGCAGGGTGGGCGGCTGCGGCCGACGGCGGCCGGTGCGTTGGGGACGGCGGTGGGCACGACCTACATAAGGGCCGGTGCCGCCTTGGAGATCAATGGGATCAATTTTGGGGCGGAGCCGTTGATCGTTGAGGGGGTGGGGCCGGATGGGCGGGGGGTGCTGGTGAACAGTGGTGGCGCACAAAACAATGCTTTGCAGTTTTTAACGCTGGCGGGCGATGCGACGGTGAATGCCATAGGCCGGTTTGACGTGCGGGCCAATCCGGATGCGGCGGTGATGGGCAATGGGTATGCGCTGACCAAGCTGGGGCCCAACCAGTTTTCGCTGGTGCAGGTGGGGGACGCGGCGCTGGGGAACATTCTGGTGTGGGAGGGGACGTTCTCGGTGGAGGGCAACACGTATCTGGGGAGCAACGGGGTGATGGTGGTGACCAACGGGGCGACGGTGATGTTCTGGGGCAGCTCGGTGGCGCAGGACAAGGCGTATGCGCTGGGGAATGGGGCGCGTTTGCTCAAGGACAACGGGACGGCGACGCTGCGTGGCCGCGGCTTTTTGTCCGGGGGCAACAGTGTGGAAGTGGCGAGCAACGCGGGGACGGATTTCACGCTGGCCGGACCGATCAGCGGTGAGGGTTCGTTGACCAAGCTGGGCGCGGGCAACCTGTTCCTGACGGGCAGCAACACTTACACGGGCGGGACGGTGGTGAGCGCGGGCAATTTGTTTTTGGGCAATGGCACGGAGGTGGGGAGCGTGGCGGGGGAGATGGTGGTCAATGCGTCGCTCTATTTCTGGCGTTCGGATGTGTTCACCCTGACCAACACCCTTCGCGGGGCGGGCGGGGTGTATGTGCGGACGCCGGGGGCGGGGGGCGCGATGATCCTGGACGGGAGCGCGCAAATGGAGATTGGCGGCAGCCTGGAGGTGGGACGGGATTATTATGGGAAATTGATCATCCGGGATGGCGCGCGGCCGGTGGTGGGCCGCATTAATGTGGGCAACATTGCGGGGACGGCGGGGGATGTGGTGCAGCAGGGCGGGGAGGTGATTGTTTCGCTGGAGATGCGGGTGGGGCACTGGCCCGACAACACCAGCACTTATGTGCTGGGCGGGGGCACGTTGAGCCTGACGAATGTGCCGGCGGGGGTGGTGAATCAGAATGCGGTGGCCGAGCAGAACGGCATATTGTACATCGGCATTGATGGGACAGGGGTGTTCACGCAGACGGGCGGGGCGGCCATGGCGCACGGGATGGTGCTGGATGGGCGCTGGGAGACGGCCGGGACGGACACGTTTAATTTGGAGGGAGGAGTATTCCGGCTGGGAGCTTCCGGTTTGAAGAGCGGGAATTTGGATAACAATACCAGTTATCAGATCAATCTGGGCGGGGGCACGCTGGGGGCGTGGCAAAGCTGGACGAGCGTGCTGGCGATGACGCTGACGGGGACCAACGGGGATGTGACGGTGGATACGGATACCCATACGGTGCAGCTCACAGGGTTGTTGTCCGGGCCGGGGGGCTTGAACAAGCGCGGTGCGGGCGTGCTGGAGCTGCGAGGCAATCACACCTACGGCGGCTTGACGCGGGTCTATGCGGGCACCTTGCGGGTGCAGGGGTCGCTGGCGGGGACGTTGAGGGTGCGCGAGGGGGCGGCGCTGGAATTGGGGCCGGGATGGGTGACGTGCTCGATTGGGCAAGACGCGAGATTATCGGGGCTGCTGGTCATGAAAATTGCCAAGAGCGGGTCAGTGCTGGCAAGTGACCGGCTGGTGATGGGCGGAGATTTAATATGCGGCGGGACGCTGCGGGTGGTGGCCAGCGGGGATGCGCTGGCGGATGGCGATACCTTTGATTTGTTTGATGCGGCAAGGATTCTATACACGTTTAATGAACTGGAGCTGCCGGCTTTGCCGGGAGGGTTGCGGTGGGATGTCAGCAACTTGTTGGTGGATGGCACGATACGGGTGACGCGCGCCCCGCCGGCCGGTCCTGTGTTTGCGGCGCCGGTGCGAGATCATGACAACCTGGTGCTGCGAGCCACGGGCGGGCAGCCGGGCTGGAGCTACGAGATTCTGGCCTCGGAGCGCATTACGCAGCCGGTGGCGGAGTGGGTGGTGGTGGCCTCGGGCCGGATTGGGGGGGACGGCACTATTACTGAGACAGTGCCCATTCACTTCCTGGTTCGGCAGTATTATTTCCTCATTCGCATGATGAGCGGAGGGGAGTAGCGGGGGCGAAGGCTGGTGCCGGTGGTGGGACTCGAACCCACACGACTTTTTACGGTCCCAGGATTTTAAGTCCTGTGCGTCTGCCATTTCGCCACACCGGCGCGGGAAAAGAACTCAGGCTGGGCGCACCTTACGGCAAAGGGGGGCGTCCGGCAAGCACGCAGCGCGAGGGCGGGCGGGCTGAGGGGAAATTGTTGGCAGCCGCAATGGGGAAGTGGGTGGGTGAAGACGTTGGACGTTGGGGACGGGCTGGGGAAGGGAGGCGGATCAGCGTCAGAGATTTTCCAAGCAGCGCCGGACTTTGAACGTCCACCGGCCTTCATGCCAACGGAAGTGGGATTACGGAGGCGGGTAGGGGGGTGGGGGCGGGTCTTCTGGCTGAGGTGGGAAGGGGGGGTGGGGCGGAGGGGGCGGAGGCTGAGGGAGGGTAAAATCTCCTTGGCCAGGCAAAGGGGCTGGGGGCGGGGGGGGCCAAGCGGGCGAAAGGGGCGTGGGGGG